>JAKSDL010000074.1 GCA_022360105.1 Pseudomonadota bacterium | reverse complement strand
GAAAATATTCTTTCGGAAATGCCTCGATGGCAGGCCTCCTTTTATAGAACGTCCAATGGTGCCGAGATAGATTTAGTTCTTACAAAAGGAACAAAGAAAATTGCAGTTGAAGTTAAATCTTCAACAAGTCCAAAATTATCAAAAGGTTTCTGGACATCTATGGAACAGGTTTCTCCCGATGAAGCGATAATCGTCGCTCCTGTTAGTGATCAATATCCCTTGGCAGAAAACGTGACTGTAAAACCCTTGTCAGGCTTTCTTGAGCAGTATTCATGATTGGTTAGGGCGATTATCACCCTAGTGAAACGGTCTGGCTTTCGTTGTGGCATTCAGTGATGGGATTTTCCGGATAACTGAACACTTAGGCCCCCATCGCCAAAACGTCATCCTATCCGACTACATTAATACGATATCCAGGATAATTGTTTAATGGAAAATTCTTTCACTTTCCGACTGCAGATCATAGTATTTGGGCTTGTATCAGTCGCATTTACCAATTTATATGTTACACAGCCTGTCCTTCCTGTCCTGCAACAAGAGTTCTCGGTGGATCTGGTTTTGGTGTCTTTGACAGTTTCATCGGTCATTCTGGGCATCACGCTATCCAATTTACCTTTTGGATTTCTTTCTGACCGACTATCAGTCCATCCCATTATTTTAACAGGAGGCACGATAGTGTCTATCGGGGGACTCGTTTGCGCATTCACAGGTGAGATGTGGATTTTAATCAGTGCCCGATTTATCCAGGGCCTGTTTATCCCTTCCCTGACAACCTGTTTGGCTGCATATCTTGCCAAGACTCTCCCGATTGAACGGTTAAATGTGGTAATGGGATCTTATGTTTCGGCAACTGTACTTGGAGGGCTATCCGGTCGCTTGTTTGGTGGATGGATTCACCCCCCTTTGCACTGGCGTTACGCTTTTATAACTGTCAGCATCCTTACATTTTTAACGACAATCATTGCAGTAAAATGGTTACCCAAATATAGAATCAACTCCGGTGGAGTAAGAGACAATATTGGTTTCTTTCAAATCGTTACACAGTGGAAATTGTTAAGAATTTTTCTTTGTGCCACAGGAAGCTTTGCTATTTTCTCATCAGTTTTCAACTATCTTCCCTATCGATTATCAGAATCGCAATTTGGGTTTTCAACAGAAGTGACCACCCTTTTTTACCTGGTTTATGTGGTAGGTATCTTTATAGGTCCTATAACAGGTCGTGTGAGTAATCGATTTGGCAGCGGAAATACCTTGGTAGGCGGCAGCATCATACTTGCCTGTGCTTTAGTCATCCTTTATTTACCCTTTGTTGTTTCAGTTGTTATTGGTTTAATTCTAATTTGTGCAGGATTTTTTACGGTGCATTCTGCCGCAGTAGGCGCTCTAAATCGAAAACTGAGTAGCGGGCAGGGGCGTGCAAATGCTTTATACGTCTTGTTTTATTATATTGGTGGCTGGCTTGGAATAACCGGAGCCGGGTTAGCGTACAAGTGGGGTGGTTGGTCTACATTGATGCAACTTACATTTGTGCTGGTGATTATTCCTTTCAGTGCAGGTTTAGGTGAGCGCAGATCAATCGACGTTGGCGGTGATGTCCGGGGAAGAGTTCAATAACCAGGGGACATTTGGGGCCGACAACAATGACAGCAACATCAATTTCTAAACGAATATCGAAAAAATCAATAGAAGCAACTCAGACTATTGATTATTCTTATTGGACTTATTGGACGGATAAAAAATACGATAATCGGATTCGCACGATATTTTGATTTTACAAACAGTTCAATGAGGTCGATATGATGAAATGGGTTATGACAATTTTGTATATGGGATTTTGCTCTTTAGCGCTGACAATTCCGGCTACGGCAGATGATCTTTCTTCTTTCGATGGAGAATCGGGGACAGTGAAGATATCGGGAGGAACGGCACATATCCCTGTGATGAAAGAAGCTGCCAAAAGAATTATGATGTACAATTCAGATATCCGGATCAGCATTGCCGGGGGCGGTTCCGGTGCCGGAATCAAGCAGGTCGGAGAGCAGCTGGTGGATATCGGAAACTCGGGCAGGAAACCCACAGCTGAAGAAATTTCGAGGTACAATCTGAAACTATTCAAATGGGCTGTTGACGGGGTTGGGATTGTGATAAATCCGGAAAATCCGGTTACCGATCTGACTCAGCAACAGTTGAAAGATGTTTTTGCGGGTAAAATTTCCAATTGGTCCGAACTTGGATGGAAAAACAAAACAATCAATCTTTATACCAGGGATGCGGCCAGTGGAACACGCTCCGTATTCTGGAAAAAGGCCTTAAAAAAAGGAGAGATCTCTTCGCACGCGAATTTTGTCGTTTCCAATGGCGCCATGAAAACCGCTGTGGCAGGGGACCCGTATGCTATCGGCTATGTTTCGGTAGGGCATATTGATCGGAGTGTAAAGCCGGTTGTGCTTGATGGTGTATTCCCCTCCCTCGAAAATGTAAAACAAGGAACCTATAAAGTAGCGAGAGGGCTGTACAGCAATACCAGCGGCCAGCCAACGGGTCTGACCAAAAAACTGATCGATTATTTATTCAGCGGATCGGCAAAAACGATTATTTCAAAAAAGGGATTCATTCCGGTTGATTGATGAAAGGTGAAAAACAGGTCCAGTCGTTATTTTTTGGAGCAGCAGTTTTAAGCGCCATCGTTACGCTGTCGATTTTTGTTTTTATGGTCGTTCTCGGATTCCCGCATGTTCAAAGCGGATCCTTTTTTAAGTTGCTGGTTAGCCCCTGGTCTCCGGACCAGGGGCTGTATGGCATATTCCCCATGATTGTCGGTACGACTTATATAGCGGCTCTTTCGACGTTGTTTGCCTTTTTTCTCAGTTTTGGAAGCGCTTCTTTTATCAGCGTCCTGGGCCCTGAAAAACCGGCCAACGTCATGATGGGCGTTGTTCAATTTATGACCGGCATTCCCACGGTTGTTTATGGTTTTGTAGGTGTCTTTTTACTGGTACCCATCGTCCGGGAGTTGTTCGAAAGTGGTTCCGGCCTGTGCATCCTTTCAGCTTCCGCTGTTTTGGCGCTATTGGTCTCCCCAACCATGATTCTCATTTTCTGCGACCATTTCTCAAGCGTTCCCCGTAAATACATCAATGCTGTCGATGCTTTGGGCGGAACACCGGTTCAAAAGCTGCTGTACGTTATTTTACCGTCGTCGTTCAGAGGGATGGTCACCGGGTTGATCCTCGCTTTCGGAAGAGCCATGGGGGATACACTGGTGGCGTTGATGATCGCCGGAAATGCAGTGGCTGTTCCCGATTCCGTGCTGGATTCGGCCAGAACCCTGACCGCTCATATTGCCCTGGTTATTGCTGCAGATTTTGAAAGTCTTGAGTTTAAGACACTTTTTATTTGCGGGATTGTCTTGTACGGTTTTACGGCTCTCTGCATCATCGTTATCCGACTCTTAACCCAATCGAATGGAAGGCAACGATGAAAAGAAAACTGATCGATGGCGTAATATCTTTTTATTCATGGTTGTGCGTGTTGGCAATAGCCGGGGCAATAACGGGCATACTCGGTTATCTGGTCGCAAACGGATTTCATACACTGGGAAAAGAGCTTATTTTCGGCGAGGCGAATCCGATCGCTGCGATACTGCTGCGCCAACCGGTATTTGATGGGTTGTTTCCTGCCATCGTCGGGACCTTAACACTCATTCTGCTGTCCGTGCTGCTGGCCATCCCCCTGGGAATATTGGCCGGCATTTATTTGGCAGAGTTCAGCCGAGGCCCGGTCAAACAATTCTTTAATCTGCTGTTTGACATTCAGGCCGGCATTCCTTCAATCCTTATTGGACTGTTTGGATTTTCCGTTGCCGTTTTTTTACATCGGGTATTTGAAGGCAGCATCTATCCCTGCTTGTTAATTTCGGCATGCTCTCTGGCATTTCTGGTACTGCCCTATATTATTCGTACAACCCAGGTTTCTCTGGAAACCCTTCCGGACAGTATCCGTTTAACGGCTCCGGCCCTGGGTGCCACAAAGCTGCAGAATATCCTTTATGTGCTGTTGCCGCGCTCGATAAATGGAATTGTCAGCGGCATTGTTCTTTCCATCGGCCGTTGTGCTGAGGATACAGCAGTGATCATGTTAACCGGTGTCGTGGCGACAGCCGGAATACCCAAATCTTTGTTTGGAAGCTATGAAGCATTGCCGTTCTACATTTACTACATATCTTCACAATACTCCGATCAGCAGGAACTGCAGAAAGGTTTTGGTGCCGCTTTGATCCTGCTGGCACTCTGCGGTATGCTTCTGGCTTTGGCGCTGCTGATAAAAAAGAGGTTCCGATCATCCGATTTTTCGATTTTGTAAT
>JAKSDL010000942.1 GCA_022360105.1 Pseudomonadota bacterium | reverse complement strand
TGCTGGACGAACCGACCAACGGCCTTGATCAAAACGCTGAAAAGAGACTGCTGGAGATTCTTTTGACCCTGCCGCAGACAATGGTCATCATTTCCCACCAGGTCGATTTTTTGGAGAAGGTCACGACACAGCATGCCTGCCTTGAAAATGGACAGATTAAATCTTGATGGGAAGGCAACAGGAAGAAACATTCAATCTACCCAATAACGCTCAGTCTTCCAAATCCAGCATACTGACAGCTATCACACCATAAATACCGGTTACAGCAACGACGCATAATTCAATGGCTTTGGGAAAACGTTGTCTTCGCAGCCGACTCCATGCTCCAAAACCCACCAGACAAACTGCAATACCGATAAACGAGAGAGAGCTGCCGAGCTGCAAGGAAAGATTCAGGAATGCACCCCCGCTCTGCTTCAGGTATCCGGCAAAGGGGAAAAGGATCTCATGAACCAGATGGGTGTTGGTTTTTACGGATCTGGACATGGAATGAGTATAACGATCAATGGGGGTGAAATCAGAATCCATGGCGACACCCCGAATCGTGGTTTCATCGGAATAAACAGCGGTTTGATAGAGAGGATTGATCAATAATTTGAAATCCATCTTATTGGGTTGATAATCCTCAAGTGGGAGCCGAATCAACCCGTAATTACGGGTTGTCAGCAGGTACAGGTCATTGGTTCCAGCCAGCAGCAGACCGTAATAGTTCCGTCGGCGATTTTCCGAAACCTTGATATGTCGGGTTTTCAGTTTTGGATCAATATCGGTTTTGATCACCCAGGGATCGCCGTTTTTGCGTTTGACATGAAATACCTGGTATTGATTGTCAACAATGAATGCGCCTTCGTCGAAGGGTTTTAAAATGGTAAACTTGCCGTGGACTGAACGAGCCGGGAAAACAAAGCCCTTTTCATTAAGGGCGTTTGTAAACTTGGAGGTCAGCTCTCCATCCGTTTTATTATAGTCAGCATTTACAAACTCCATGGCATTGGAGGTCATGCGAAACCGATCCTCCGGAAACACCAGTCGCGCCTGGGAGGGATTGGATTCCAGCAACGGCCACAGCGGTGTTTGAGGATGTAAATCCGAAATGTCGCTGAATTTAAGCTCAAGCACCTGCCGGTTTTCCTTTATCTCTTTCTTTCCAAATTCCTGATCACCGAAGCGAAGCGGCAACAATCCCCATAGCTCCATGTTTCGGTAATAGATGAAAGGCAGGTTTTTCTCAAACTCAACTCGTGTGTAATAGTCACCGTTAGCATCCCTATAGGCAATCTCAGCGTGGTGGTCTTCTGCTTTTAGTTGCGCTTCCTGCGGAATTGGACCAACGATCTTTTCTTTGAATATGAACCGCTCGGTGACAGGGCTATACAGAAGGTGTGTTTTTAAAATACGTTCAAAAAACAGTTTTTCGTACAGCATCGGCAGGTAGAAAGCCGATACCACAATGGTCAATGCAATCAGTACGAACGTCGACAATTGTTTCATCAGGTTACTCTTCGATAGCGATAACGGTAGGCTGGAAGGAGAACGGCCGGAATCATAAACAGAACCAGCAGGAAAAGAGCGAGTAAAATATAAACGTACCCCCCGGGTTCTGCGGGGTATAGAAAAAGGTTCGCCAGACCTGCCGCAATGGCTATGTTAAACAATTTTGGAAGAAAACCGGGTTCCAAAAGCCCGAAAGTCAGGCCTAAATAAGCAGCTACGCCGGCCATACACCAGGGAAGTGCTGTCAAAAAAGAAATCCAGACAACTTCGACCGGAAAAAATCGATAGGTCAGCAAGGCCAAAGCTACCAGGTCCAACGCAATAATCAGCCCAATTGCGGCCAGTCCAACCAACACGTGTACCATGATCAGGCGGTGAGGGGAGACCGGTAAATGGAGTGACAGGCGCAGTCGCTCCCCCATCATCTCAGGCAGGTATTGGATAAAAGCCAGAACAATACCGGTGGCAATCGGGGCGTATTTTAAATCGTCATAATGGATTTGACCCAGGTGCAGAACTCGGTACCAGACCATTTCAGCATGGTCCATGATAAACAGTTGGCGGGTGTCTATAAAAATGTAAATCATGAGTACCAGGTTCAGTGCCGCCAGGGTGAAAAAAAGCCAGCGAATTTTAAGGTACTCTTTAAAAAAAACCGATTTGAGCATGCTAGTACCGTCCTGTAAAGCCAATGAATGCGTCTTCGAGACTTAATTTGATCTGTTGAAGGTCGGAATCATCCAATTGCTGGGATTGTAATACTTCTCTAATTCGATCTTCATCATGAAAACAAAAAATATCCCAGTGATTGAGGTGGG
>JAKSDL010000328.1 GCA_022360105.1 Pseudomonadota bacterium | reverse complement strand
TTTCGATAGAAAAATATGGCTCCCGATTCGCTACCTGAAATGAGATCCAAGTCTCCGTCTGCATCCAAATCATAAGCGACCGGGCTTGAGCCTTTAGGAAAAACAAGATCTTTGTTGATTTTGGGGATAGGTTTCCATTCGCCTTGCAGATCAGTCTTTTCGTTTCTCAGGAAATGCACTTTCCCGGAATCGGAACCGATCAGCAGATCCAACTGCTCATTATTGCCCAAATCGGCAAAAAACGGTGCCGATCCAAGATCAACACTGATTCCCCGGTAATCTCTACGGACGACAACAAACCGATTGGAATCGTTTCGAATGTGTACCAATTTCCCACTGAAATTTCCAACCAGCAAATCAAGCAATCCGTCTCCGTCCAGATCCGCTACTGATGGCTTGGAGTTTTGGTCTAACCAGATATTGGCAAACAGATCGTTTTCCGGGATAAAATCAGATTCCTCCGACGATCCCTGGTTCAAGTAGAGGTAGATCCGGCCGCTTTTTGATCCCACAATTAAATCCAAATCCCCATCCTGATCAATGTCATGGAGTAAAGGGGATGCATTTCTTCTATCCAGCACAGGCAGGAAATCATCGGAAACAAGACGGAAGTCCCATTTGGTTTCCGAACCTATGTTTTCGTAGTAAAATATCCGTCCGGACTTGCTGCCGACTAACATATCAAGATCCCCATCCAAATCCAAATCACCAAATGTTGGTACGGAGCGGCTGATACGGTCATTTCTAATCAGTGGCACACGCGTGGCAACAAATCGGGGTTCGATTTTGATTCGCTCAGGAGTATCTTCAATCAAGGCAATACCAGACGATTCAAAATCGGTGGATTCCTCCGGCAGTGCATCCTGCTCAATATCAACATCGATCCTACCCTCTATATCTTCAACGACTAAAGAACCGGATTGTTGATCAATGGAGTTATCGACTTTTTTTTCTTCAACTTCTTTCTTTTTGGCCTCTCCTTTGTTCAAATACAAAACAAAATCTCCGAAATCATTGCCTACCAGCAGGTCCTTTAGCCCGTCAGCGTTGAAATCATGCAAGAGGGGATGGCTTAAAGCATACATATCGAAGTTGAACAGGGCATTGTCATCAGCTAGCCATGTTGGATTTTCTTCATCGGTTTTTCCGGGTGACATAAAAAGTTGCAGTTTTCCTTCCTGACTGCCGACGATCAAGTCCGGAAACTTGTCTCCGTTCCAGTCAAAAAGAGCCGGGGCGGCATTGCGTGATACCTTGGCGTTGGCAAACCGGGTTGATTCCAGTTCAAACTGCGGATCGGATGTGGTTCCTTTGTTCAAATACAGAATGACCCGTCCGGCGTGATTCCCAATCAACAAATCAAGATCTCCGTCCTGATCAATGTCCACCAGGTAGGGCACGCTGTTTGATCCGACATCAATCTGGAAATAGGTCTTGTCTTTCAATTCCCAAACAGCTTTCTGAGGTGTGCCGACGTTCTCAACAAAAATAATCTGCCCTTCCTTTTCGCCCACCAGCAGATCCAGATCCCCATCACCATCAAGATCTCCAAGGGCAGGGGCGCTGTTTTCCACACCTGTCATAAAAATCAGTTCTTCTGTTTTTAACACCCAATTCGGATGTTTAACATCACCCTGGTTTTCATAGTAGTTTAGATTTCCTCTTTTTTCCCCAACGATAATATCAAAATCACCATCAGCATCGAGATCCCCAACGGCAATACTTGCCCGGTTGCCTGTCACAACCAGTTTATGGAATTCAAACAGGTTCGTGCTTTTATTCCACAGGACCCGTTTTCCATTCTGCAGCCTGTTTTCGTAATGAGATACGGTGGGATTCGCACTGCCGACTATTAAATCGGAATCACCATCATTATCGATGTCAACAAAGCAGGGTGCGGATTCTCCTCCAATATCGATCAATTGAAAGTTTTGTTCTTTCAGGACCCACTTAGGAAAAAAACGATCGCCCTCATTCAGAAAAAGACTCAACGTCCCATTTTTTTGTCCGACTACCAGATCAAGGTCTCCATCCAGATCCCAGTCAAACAAAGCAGGTGAAGCGTGAGTTTCCAATCCCAGTTCCGCCACTAATTCGGGTGGGTATTTTAAAAAGTCATGTTTGGTTCTGGTTCCTTCGTTCATATAAAGCCAAACTTTACCGTCTACTGTACCGACCAGTAGATCAAATTTCCTTTTCAGGTTCACATCTGCAAAGATCGGAACGCTGTGACGACCGGGTTCAATATTGCTAAACCTGGGGGTGACAAGCTTGAATTCGGGAACCAGGTTGTTTCCCTGGTTTTCGAAAAACCAGATGTTACCTTGTTCAGAACCGATAAAAAGGTCAAAATCCCCGTCGTTGTCAATATCTACAAGGGCAGGAGCCGAACGGGCTCCCACATCAATGGTGTTGCGAATCTTTACTTTGCGACCATTCTTCTTTATTTCAAAAATAGCTTTATACTGTTGGGTAATCAGAACAAAATCGGGATTTTTGTCGTTTCCCTGGTTTTCAAAAAAAGCAATCTCGCCATTGCTCTGACCCAGAAAGATATCCTGATCGCCATCATCATCAATGTCTGCAAATGCCAGTTTTGAATGCCTCATTTCATGAGAAAACATGAGACTTTTCTTTCCGTTAAGGGAAGTATAATACTGCTGCTTCCAGTGATAGCTGGTATTTGTATCTTGTGCCCCGGACTTTTGCGATGGGGTCTGAAAAAGAATGACGGCTAATATCAAACCGAAAAAGATCTTTTGATTTGTCTGGTGCATATGACCTTGAATTGTCGGTAATATCGGAAAATTTTTCCTGATAGATACCACCTTCAGGAAGCCTGGATAACCCTTAAAGAGTGCCGACTATGGCAAAACTCGAATAAACCTGTTTTTTCTCACGGATGTCAACAAATATGCTAATATACTAATTTATTTGGTGAAAACCTTCTTAACCAACACTGAGTTGTTCGCGTTTAAGCAATCGATCACATTTCATGCCGAAAACTCTACTTAAAACTGAATTTTAAGTTTTTTTAATCTTCCAACTAAAATCAAGTGATGGTACATCTATTCGCTCAAGGTTAAATCGGCTGACGGCACAACTATTTCCTCAAAATACCGCATGAAGGGGTGAAGGAGTTTGTCTATAAACGACTGCCACCCCGGGTCAGCATTCACACAATTAACGGTTCCATCAGGCAGGCCTGCACTATTAAACACACCTATCCCAATACTCACATCTGCCTCGACTTCTATAATCTGGGCATCTATTCCGATAATGGTTGCTGTTTTGGTTAATGCAGCTGGCATAGTTTTTCAGGTAACGATTTGATATTGCGATATTGTTTTCACTATCAATCGATGTGAATTTTAAACTGACACACTAATGCTCATCAGCCGTGCTCCGCCAAGAAGATCGGATGTGAAAAATAGCTTTGGGTGTTTTACCTTTCAAATATCTATCCAAAGCTAATTTAAAATCTGCTCATTTTAACGATTTAATCTGTGCTTGATTGGTAAATTTGGTGAATTGAGCGAGAAAGTAGTCTATATCAAGAAACAAAGAAAATGGCAGGTGTTCAGACATAAGCGGATAAAGCGTAACTCAAAACTTAAACTCTTAAACGGATACTTTTAACAGCAAAAAGTGGGGTTTAAAAATTAAACGAACCGTTTTCCGGGAGGTTGCCGCTTATTTACAATCCTTAGTATTGTAAGGTGTTGGTAAAAGGATAGAGCAATCGAATTCTCCAGGAATACAGACTGCCCCTGTAGAATGCTTAAAATAATACCTCTCTTAGCTTTTCCAAACTGATTTTCTTACCGCTTATTATCAGAACTACATTTTTGTTTTTTAAACTCGACTTGCATTTCAGGAATGCGGCTACTGAAAGCGCGGCCGCACCTTCGATCAGGATCTGATGGTGTTCGAGCATCAATCTGATCGCTGCTTTTATATCCTCTTCCGAAACAAGAATATAGTCGTCCACCGTTTGCCGACAAATATCAAACGTGATGGAGTCCGGTTCTATCCCTCCTGCTGTTCCGTCTGCCATCGTTGGAAGTGATTCCATCTCAATAATTTTTCCCGCTTGCACCGACTCATACATAACCGGTGAGGCAGCGGGTTGACAGCCGATAATATCAATATTCGGTTTAACTTCTTTGAGATATCCTGCTATTCCTGCCACTAAACCTCCGCCCCCAATGGGGACAAAAACAGCATCCATACCAACAATTTGTCTCTCCAGCTCTATTGCTATAGTTCCCTGTCCACCAATAATTTGAAGGTCATTATAGGGCGAAACAAAAACCAGATTTCTCTCTTTTGCCGTTTTTAGGGCCAGTGTTTCACTCATGACGCAATCATCTCCAAAAAATTCTAACTGAACGCCAAACTGCCTCAATACTTCAACTTTGGCTGGTGACGCATTTTGGGGGAGATAGATGATTCCTTTTCCATCAAACTCCTGCATAATGCTGGCAAAAGCGGCTCCATGGTTTCCAGAGGATGCAGTGATTATTTCGCTGGCTCTTTCTGCTGGAGTTAAAGATAAAAATTTATTGGTAGCACCACGAAATTTAAAGGATCCGGTTTTTTGAAAACATTCTAATTTCAGGTATACTTGACACTCTCCCGCTTTGCTCAGCACAGGTGAGAATTCTGCAGGTGTTTCTCGGATATGTTCTCGAATTCGTGATTCCGCAGCAACAACTTCGCCATGAACATCAATCTTGGTGGAATTATTTATGGAATTCATAGGTTTGCATCCTATATTAAGGTCATCGGGGAAATGGGTTTGATGCAAAAACTGGAATAATGGTCAATTCCATATCAATGGAAACTCTATGCTTAATTCAGGATATCTGCATTTGCATCGTTCACAAAAAACAGACATCTCATTGAATCATCAAGAATCTTTTGAAAAGGGGGAATCAAACTTGTCCTGTGTTGTGCTTTTCAATATATTTACGAACTACCGGGTACAGTTTTTCCACACCTTCTTCCAATGGCCGAATTACGGGGACATCCAGTTTATGGGAAAGGTCCTTTTGATAGGTTATTAATTCTTCTGCGGTTCCTCCGGCACCGTTCAGCGTAACCGCTATAACTTTGCCGCCGTAGCAGTCTATCAATGCCATTTCATCTCCTAAGGTTGGGAGCAGACATCCCACTTCCTCTAATTGGTCAAAATACTTCCTAAATGGGGCATGTTGAAAAACTATGCCCTTGGTGTTTCCCGAAAGAATAAACTCTGACCCACAAGGGCCGGAGGGGTTGCGAAGGGCTGACTGCCCTTCAATTAAAATCAAGTCAGGAGATTTTTCTCGATCACACGTTACAATGGCCGCTTCAATTTCTCCACTGACAAAATCGTTGGGAATAGCATCCAGGATCAAACCGTAGGGATAGCCTTGCATCCAACCGGTTTGCCCTGTATATATCATTTCGGTTTTGAGTCCGTTTGAACGGCAACTTTCCATTAGCAACCGGCAAGTCGTCCGCTTACCTAGGGCACAATCAAGCCCCAAAACTGCAATTCTAGGTGTGTGAACTCGATAGATATCACCGCTCCAAAATGAAAGTTCTGAAGCTGGTCTGGGTTTGCGAATATCAATAAGCCTAACCTGATGTTGCTTTGCTTTTTCAACAAAGGCCTGATCTTGGCTGAGGTGATAATGTAATCCGCTGATAAC
Organism: Pseudomonadota bacterium; assembly: GCA_022360105.1. The sequence continues at coordinate 22,699 of JAKSDL010000328.1, read as the reverse complement.
TGAAACACCTTTTTCAATAGCATCAAACAGAACGTCTCTAAAATCAGGTGGAAGTACACCACCGGAGAGAGCAACACCAACGATAGCAAAATCAGGTTTTGTAGAGCTGTTTTCCATCATTGCCTGCAATGATTCATATACCGGAATTCCAACCGATTTGTTATCAATAACATCACCGGCATCTTGACCCGCGTAGGCGTAGTCGATTACTCCCAGAATGCGAAAGCGCTCCGTTCCACGGATTAAACCGTGGGCGGTTTTGCAATCTAAAGTTGCGAGCTTTCCATTGGTTATGATAACGGCTGTTCAATCCATCAGATACCTCCGTAACGTCTTAAAATTATGGTTGCTCAGTCTCTTTTTTGTTTATCTGAAAAAAGCGCAAACCGTTTTTATGGAAGAACAACATCCACATTCCCGCGAAATTAGGGAATACCTGACGAGTACATGCCCCCTTCACTCTTTAATCAGTTTGAATGTCGTTTGCTGGATATGTGATACGTTATCGGATTGAATGCCGGTTTTGTCAAATCGGAATAACCCCTAGCCCCGGCCGATCACTAACTTTAAGATTTCCGTTCTCAAGCTCAAAACCGTTTCTTACGAAATCTCTTTTAAGGTTAAAACTTCCATCCAAATCTAAATATCGTGTTGCCGGAGAAGAGAAAGCAGCATGCAGTGCAGCCGAAATGCCGATGATGCTTTCATCCATACATCCCCACATCAATTTGATTCCCGCTGTGTGAGCAATCTCGGCGATTTGCCGTCCCGCCTGTATTCCGCCACATTTCATGAGTTTAATATTGTAGATCCCAAACATGTGCGGTTTTTGGGATAACTTTAAAGCGTCCTTCAATTCGTGCAAAGATTCATCTGCTGCCGCTATTTTTCGCACTTTTTCGGGCAGCAGTTTCATGGTTTGATCTTCTTTTACATCTAGTGGTTGTTCAATGAGTTCAAGATCCAACGATTTGGCTTGCTCAATAAACTGTCGAAAGGTTTGACCAGAATACCCTTGATTGCCATCTACCCGGATCATCTTATCGTTACCGACCAGCTCTCTTATTTTGGTAAGGCGCTCAATATCCAGTTCAAGAGAACGCCCGATCTTAACTTTTAGGATTTTAAAACCTTGACTGACATATTCTTTTGCGTCATCCAGCGATTCCTCAACAGAACTGATACCGATTGTAACTGAAGTGGCAAGTGAATGGTGAACTTTACCCAAAAAATCAACCAGAGGCAGTCCGAGCCTTTTGGCAAAAAGATCATGTAACGCAATGTCAATGGCCGCAATTGCTGCTGGTGTCGATTGTATTTGATCTTCAAGTTTCCGTAAAATTCCTGCAAAGCATCTAATGTCTTGTCCCTTAACATACTGTTCCAAGTTTAGTTCCGCTGCCCGCAAGCAAGCCTCAGCTGTTTCTCCCGTTACATCTTCAGCAGGTGATGCAACACCATACCCTACAGTGCCGTCTTGTGTCTCTAAGGATATGAAAACATTGTCAACACTGGTGAAAGTTTCCCTGGCTATTGCATATGCTTTTTTTAAATCAAAATGTTCGATCCATGCTTTAGCTTGTGTGATTTTCATTCGTTTATCTCTCTATATCTTAAAATGTGCTTTCCGTACCCAATCCGGGAATTCTTAAACGACTCTCCAGCTTTCTTAAAAAGTAGGAAACTATCAAAACAACGGTAAGATATAGAATTCCTGCCATAACAAACATCTCAAATACGCGAAAATTTTTCGAAGAAATTAGCTTGGTTTGAAACAGTAACTCCGGAAATTGTATTAAATAGGCTAATGAAGAGTATTTTAAGAGACATATCAGTTCATTGGACCAGGAGGGAATAACCAGTCTAATCACTTGAGGAATGACAATACAGCGGATTGTTTTCAATTGGCTCATCCCCAGTGCACGAGCGCCGACAATTTGACCGGGTTGGATAGCAAGGATAGAACCACGAAAGTACTCTGCTTGAAATGCGGCCGAATTCAATCCAATAGCTAAAATGGCGGCCACAAAAGGAGACAGTACTATCCCTGATGAAGATAACCCGAAATAAACAATAAAAAGTTGCGTGATCAGTGGTGTCCCTCTAAACAAACTACTATATGCGACTGAGAAAACTCGTAATGGCCCTTTCCCGTATACTTTAAGCAATGCCACAATCAAACCGATACCGATTCCCAAAAGGATTGCTGCCGTAGTTAATAGAACGGTATTGCCTAGACCGAGCAGCAGAGAAGGCAGAGAATCAATAAATAGCCGAATAAAGTCCATATCTATAAATCTCCATGAAGCTCCGTGATTTTTTCAAGGAATGTTTGGATACGTTCGTGGGAGTTATGATTAAACAACTTTTCAGGGGATTCATGGGCCAATACCTTCCCTTCATCTAGAAATATGATTTCATCCGCAACTGCTTTTGCAAATCCCAACTCATGAGTGACACACAGCATCGTCATACCTTCCTTCGCGAGCTTGATCATCACTTGAAGCACTTCGCCGATTAATTCCGGATCTAGTGCGCTGGTTGGCTCATCAAATAGTATCATTTTGGGGTCCATCGCAAGTGCTCGAGCTATTGATACACGTTGCTGTTGCCCACCTGACAATTGAGCGGGGAAGGAATCTTTTTTGTCAGCAAGGCCAACACGCTCAATTTCTATCATTGCCCGTTCGATCGCTTCCTTCTTTTTCATATGCTTGACTTCAGTAAGGCCAATGCTAACATTGCCAAGTACGCTCAAATGGGTGAACAGATTAAAATTTTGAAACACCATCCCGATTTGTGCACGAATCGCATTCAAATCCACTTTTGCAGAAGCTGTTTGTGATTTATCCAGGACCGTATTGCCGTCAAGAATAACTTTACCCATATCCGGCTCTGATAATCGATTAATACAGCGCAGTAAGGTGCTTTTCCCGGTACCGGAAGGGCCGATAATGACTTTTGTATTTCCCTTATCCATATCGAAAGAGATACCATCCAGTACCTTTTTTCCATCATAGGACTTATGAATATTCTCTACGCGTAATAAATGTCCCAATGTCAAAATCTCCCCATAGCGGCTCTCCCTGTCGAATAGCCGGGGATAGCCAGTTTTTTTGAAAGAAGTCCCAATAGAAGGGTACCAAAATAGGTTAGTGTCCAGTAAATAAGGGCAATAGTACAGTAAACCAGAAGGGCATTGCCGAATGATCCCGCTACTATGTACCGACCCTGTCGCATCAGTTCTATGATACCAACAACAAAAACATAAGACGTGTCTTTAATCATGTTGGCATATTCATTTGACCAAGGAGGAATAGCTAAGCGGAATGCTTGAGGAAGGATAATACATTTTATCGCTCGAAATTGACTCATACCGATTGAGCGTGCGGCAATCATCTGTCCGGAGTCAATAGCCAGAATCGCTCCTCTGAATATTTGAGATTGGTAAGCTGCCGAACGTAACCCCATGGCAAATGTTGCCGCGACTAAAGGCGAGATATCGAACTCAGAGAGACCAAAGTAAAATAAAAAAAGTAAAACAAGAGCAGGAAGACCTCGAAAAACTTGCTCAAATACGGAAGCACCCAGTTTGCTGAAACGTCCACCATAAATCTGAGCAACAGAAACCGGAATTGCGACAGCAATACCAACAGTTAAAAACAAAATGCATAGCTGAATCGCTGCCCAAGTACCTTCAACTAACATTGGCCAGGATTCCCAAATCACACTAAAATTATCAAAAAATAGCATTGCTCCCCTGATTGGCTCTGAAAAATGTTGTTTTGTTCCACTTTGAAGCAAGTTCAGCTTTGCGAAGCAATCAATTCGTTATTTTGTCATACACCTCTCAAGACTTGTGGCATATGCCCTTAAATCTCCTCTTTCAAGTAGCGATCGTGCACCCGCATAACATTTAGTGATGTTTTTCAGGTTTCCTCCCACATAAGCGTTGGTAAGCACATCCCAAACACCCATGGATTTTAATTCAGCAACACCTGAGTTAATATCTTCCAACAAGTTATCAGGATCACCTTTTTGTACCATAAAACCACACTCGGCATTATCCGGCATTACAATACCTATCAACTTCAAAGGCCAAGTTTCCGTAAACACTTTTGCAACAGGTGTGTCCCCCATGAATGCATCTATTCGACCCGCTTTTACATCCATTAGAATCAAATCGTTGGTCTCGTATCCTTTAAACTCTATCTTGGCACCGGCTTTAGCAGCATCTTCGAGAAACTTAGCTTGAGTTGTCCCGATTTGAGCTCCTATCTTGCGATTTCCTGTAAAAATATTAGCCATATTTAACTTGCTATCATTACGAATCAGTATAGCTAAATCTGCTACCCAGTATGGATCGGAGAAGTCCGCCTGTTTGGCTCGCTCGGGTGTAATATTGGTTTGTGCTGCAATTATGTCAATTTTGCTGGCTTTGATGGCCGGTATTAATGAATCGTAGGGAATATCCTTTATTTTAAGATCCCACCCTTTTAAATGCCCAATCATACGCATGACATCCATATCAAAACCAACAATATTTCCTTTTTTATCGACCCACTCAAAAAAAGGCCAATCGGCTGAGGTTCCAACAATTACTTTTTTTCCGGCCAATGCTGTTCCGGTTATAAGCATCAAAGAAATAATTCCAGTTACAAAAAGTTTTCTAAACATGACAATCTCCCATTTTGTTGTTTTTCGATTGTTCAATTTTCCTGAACCAATCGATGGTTTTGCCGAATGTGACTGTTAAAACAGCCGTGGAACAAATCCTCGCATTGGTAGACAGAGCTAAATTAATCTATATTAGACAAAATTGTCTCTGTCAAGACAACACTATTTTAATGAAATCAAGAAATAGGGTAATTAAACGTTTAAAACAATTTCCGAAGGCATCTAAAAGCCGGTTATCATGCTCAAATTGCTTTGAAGGCTATTTCGAGCTAAGACCTTCGTATACTTTTTTTGTAATTTGAATATCTTGAACTGCAACTCCGGTTAGATCGGCAATGGTTATTTGATCATCTGCGGATCTGCCAAGAGAGGGGGAAGCTATGACACTGCCAAGTTCTAATATTTGGTCTTTTTGCACCAGGTTGCGGCAAAACGACTGATGAATCTCACCACGTTCCGTGCATTGGGCAATACTGTCGGCAACGACAATATCTGCAGATTGGATGATTGCCGGGTCCAGTTCATTTTTTTCAGGAGTATCGGCACCCATGGCAGTGATATGTGTTCCTTTTCTGATTTGATCTTTTGTCAGTAAAGGCGTCTTTGATGGTGTCGCGGTGATAATCAAATTGCAGGTCTCAGCAATCTCGGCAGCTGATTCTGTGGTCTCGACATGATAGCCTTCGCTCTCCATTGTTTGCTGATACCGCTCCAATTCTTTTTGATTTACTCCCCAGACCTTTATGTTTTTGCACGTGCAAACAGATTGGAGATATTTAACTTGAAGTTGCCCCTGGATACCGGCACCGAATACTCCTATTTTTTCAATTTTTGCGGGAGCCAAGTGTTTGGCCGCAACGGCCCCGGCAGCTGCAGTTCGAATATTAGTCAAATGTCCTTCATCTAACAAAATACTAATGAGTTCGCCGGTTTTTTGACTAAACAAAAGCATCACACCATTGGAAGGCGAAATCCCTAAATCGATGTTCTGATAAAATCCGGAAGCGATTTTGATGACATAGTAGTCGTCATCTTTGATGTATCCGTATTTAATGTGTGCATCACCCGGAGGGTCGTCGAAAAGCAATTCGCCAACAGGTGGAATGACTGCTTTTCCCTGGGAATAGGAAACAAAGCCCTCTTCAATAGCGGATACAACATCAATTTGATTTAATATGTCTTCAATTTGATCTAGTCGATAGACTTCGGTCATGGAATCAGGCTCCTAATTGAAGTATTTGATGAAAATGGGATAGGACTGGGAAGAATCGATGAGATCGTCCAGTTGAGTGATGAAAATCTTACCCCTTCTTGAAAGTAAATTGCTAAGCGTCCTTTAGTTCTTTTAAATATTTATATACGGTGGCTCTTCCTAGGCCAAGAATACCGCCGACATATGTGGCGGCATTTTTTCCCTTAAAACCACCTTTGTCATTTATGATTTCGATTATTTTTTTTCTATTCGATTTGTTAAGGCTATTTAAATTCAAATTGTTCTCCTTAAGCCAGGAATGAATAAATAAATTGATTTTTTCCTGCCAGTCATCCTTGAATACCTCATCCGGTTTTTCAAGCATACCTTCCGGTTTAAGGAATGTTTGGAGAACGGAAAAAACATCAAACAATCCTGAGCAATCAAGGTTAATGCACATTAAGCCTACTACTTGATCATCCTCGCCTTGGATGGAAATAGTGATCGACTTTAGCTTTCGCCCGTCCCAATTCAGTTTTTCATAAGGACCGACAACTTTTTGATTCTGGTTGGTCTCAAAACTATCCAACAATGATGGTGAACCAACCTCTCGTTTTGAAATATTATTGACCAAATGGACTATCGTTTGACTACTGAGATCGTGAATGACCACTTCGGCGAAAGGATGAAGTAATATGGCGATCCCATCCGCTATCGATTTGTATGTTTCAATTGAAGGCTCGATCATGGCGATGTCCTTATTTGATAGATTGCAGATTACCCCCTGACCTGCTGAAGCATGTCCGCAATTAAATCGAGGCCTTTCAGTAGGTAATCCTGTTCCGATCCAAATCCGATTCGAATAAAATGATCCATACCGAAACAGTCGCCATCCATAATAAAAACGCTCATTTCTTCTCTAAGGCGGGTGGACAATTCTCTGGAATTGATATCGGCAAAATACCGTAAAAAAGCCATTCCTCCAGCTTTGGGGGGGATGAAACGGAATAACTGATTTTGCTTGTCGATCCAGTCTTTCAAAACAGCCAGGTTTTCGACAAGGATTTTTCGGCTTCTGGTCAGCGCCTTGATTCGTTTATCCGGCTGCAAGACCAGTTGGGCTACTTCATTGCTTATAATAGAGGGGCCAATGGTGGTATAGTCATGATAGGCCCAGGCATCATCAATATTTTGCTTCGGCCCTACCAACCAGCCTAGACGTAAGCCTGGGAGACCATATGCCTTGGATAACCCCCCGTTAACAATTACCTTGTCATAAAGTCCGTAAAACGTCGGTGTTTCGATGCTGTCCAATTCTGCACCTCGGTAAATTTCATCGGAATAGATCCAGGCTCCGGCAGCGTCCGCCATTGTTACAATTTCTTGCATCTCCTCCAATGTTAGTGTGGCACCGGTCGGGTTGTTGGGATTGCAAACGGCGATCATCTTGGTATTGGGTGTCACTGTTTGTTTGAGCTTTTCCAGATTCAAGCCCCAATTAAGGTCTTCCTCCAAATAAAAGGGTTTAATGGTCACACCGAACGATTTGGCGAGTCCTGCAATTTGCATATAGTTTGGATACATTAGCACCAATTCGTCCTGTGGATTAAGTTGACTCCAAATAGCAATAAAGTTGGCTTCGGCAGATCCATTGGTAACAAGAACGTTGTCTGCATTGGCGTCTTTATAATGCCGTGCAACCGCCTCTCTTAGGGGAATCGAGCCGTTTGTCTGTCCATAACCGAGTCGTGTGGACAAAAGTGTCTCCAGTTCATCTTCATTGAGCAATTCTTTCAATGTATAGGGATGCAAACCGCTTTCTGTCAGATTATATTCAACCTGGTTTTCCCAGATGGATTGGATGCGCTCTAAATCAAAAATGTCTATTTTCATAGGTCTTCTCAATAATTATCGGTTGTTATAATGAGGGGCAGCCAATGTTTTTTTGTTCTTAATAAATTCAGGCTTAAAATTAATAGACTATTTTATCTATGTCAAGATTTTTTTGTCTACATAAACAAAAACACCTAACAGGTATGTGCACCTGTTTCTTGCTCGTTTACAAACTGTACAACATTGGGTTGACCGGTTTCCATTTCGGTTTCAAGGTCGTTCTTTTATATCGATTCTCCGACAACAAGCAGGTTATTCATCACCTGACTTAATCCGGAATCAATTGTGTATCCGGGGTGATGGATTTGACAAACTCGGAAATCAGCTGAATAGCATGCTCGATATCCTTCAAGTTTACAATTTCCGTTGGTGAGTGCATATATCGACAGGGAATCATCACCAGCGCACTGGCAGCGCCATTACCGGATACCTGCATGGCATCGAGATCCGTACCTGTTTCATTGGGAACGGCTTCGCGCTGATAGGGGATTTTCTTTTTTTCCGCGATGGAAATCAGCTTTTTAAAAAGAAGAGGAGAAATCCCCGATCCTTTTCCAACGACCGGACCATTTCCCAGTCTGATTTCTCCGACCGCGCTTTTATCCCCTTCCGGAAAATCTGTACAATGGGTAACGTCAATCGCAATGGCAACATCCGGTTTTATATTTGATGATGTTGTAATCGCCCCTTGTAATTCAGTTTCTTCCCTGGTGGTAGAAACTCCGTACACCTCATTTTTCACACGTACCTTCTGTTGCGAAAGGAGCCTCATCACCTCCGACATCACAAAAACCCCGGCTTTGTCATCACACCCTTTAGAGGCGATATTTTGACCGGATAATTCTTGAAAATTAGACACAAAAGATACAGGGTCTCCGGCACCAATCCTTTTTTGGGCATCTTTTTTGTCCATAAACCCGCAGTCGATCCACAAGGCATTTTTATCGACCTTCCCCTGCTCTTCCTCTTTCATCATATGGATCGCTTTTCGGCCTATCACACCAGCATAATCTCCACTTTCAGCGTGAATGATTACAAACTGACCGACCAAAACAGCAGGATCGGCACCTCCTATTTGAGTAATTCTCACCTGACCGTCGTCCTCAATGCTTGTTGTCATCAACCCGATTTCATCGCAATGTGCTGCGATCATGATTTTGGGAGCGTTTTGTTTATTGCAATCCAGTTTGGCTATTCTGTTTCCCAGGTAGTCGCCTGATATGCTATCAACGAAAGGCCCCAGATATTCTTCCACAACTCTTTGTGCAGCCTGCTCAAACCCGGAAGGTGATGACTGCTTTAACAGTTTTTTTAAATAGTTTTTACTTTCTTTTCTCATAATAGAATGTGTCCTTTATTTAAAACGTTTTTCATCAAAATAACCGGACTCCGGACTGTTTTTTCAGAGTGGTTCCCGGTATTTCTATCAGATCATAATTAGATATAGACATTTTAGTCTTCTATGGATTATTATTTCCATATCATTGTTATTCGTCAAGAAATTAATACATGCTTCTCGGATTAAACCATGGGACAAAACGATTATTTATTAAAGGATCTGCAAATCATAGATGGAACAGGATCACCGGCGTTTCATGCAGACATTTTAATTCAGGCTAACCAGATAACAGGCCTGGGCCGTTTTTCACCGAACGACGCAAAGCGCGTGATTCATTGTGAAGGGTTAACGGCAGCGCCGGGTTTCATCGACATCCATAATCATAGTGATATTGGCATTTTCAGTCACCCTGAAGCCAGAAACTATACGACGCAGGGATGCACAACACTGGTTTGCGGAAACTGTGGCATCAGTGCGGCACCCTTTCACAAAGACTATTTTGAAATCAGTGGGTTTGAATACGACGTCTCGGATTGTCACCCTCCAAACTGGAGATCATTCGGTGACTATATGAAAGATCTGATCCAACTGGAAAAAGCGGTTAATATAGCGTCTTACATTGGACATGGTAACATCAGGGGGCAGGTTCTGGGGCTCGAAAATGTTCAACCGACCAGTGAGCAACTGGAATCCATGAAAAAAATCACACATGAAGCGATGGCAGCCGGAGCAGCCGGTGTTAGCTCAGGGTTGATTTTTGATCCGGGTATATTTGCCAAAATGGAGGAACTCATTACGATTTGCTCTGTTGTTGTGCCGTTTTCCGGTGTTTATGCATCTCACATTCGCAACGAGTCCGATTTCCTGATCGATGCGGTGATGGAAGCCATTAATATTGGTCGTGAATCCGGTGTGAGAGTTCAGATCTCCCACTTAAAAACATCCGGGAAACGCAATTTCGGTCTGGATAAAACCGTACTGGAACTGATGGAATACTACAGGAGATTCGGTGTCGAAGTTACCTCAGACACCTACCCGTGTATCTATGGTCAAACAGGTTTGGAAAACTGCATGCCTGCGTGGACCCGTGAATCCGGTAAAGAAGGATTAATCAATATCCTGAAAAATCCTGAAAAACGAAACAGGATTCGTTCAGAACTCAGTCGACCCAGTCTGGATTGGGAAAACATCCTTCTGGATGCGGGATTTGATGAAACATATCTGGCTGAGACAAAACGCTTTAAGGAATATCGTGGCAAGTCACTCAGTGAAATTTCCGATTTAATGAAAAAAGATGCCTATGACGTCGTCTTCGATCTGGTGCAGGAAGAACCTGAAGTATCTGTACTGGTTGGGGGATTGGGAGAAGCAGATATGGAAATGGTGTTGAGTCATGATTTAAACATAACCTGCAGTGATTCAGAGGTGGTCGGATTGAATGAAGGCATGCCACACCCTCGAACTTACAGAGCTTTCACCCGCGCTATGACCACCTATGCTCGGGACAGGAAACTTTTTACTCTGGAAAATGCGATTCGTAAAATGACAAGCATGCCGGCCTGGAAACTGGGGATGTATGATCGAGGAATCATCAGACCAGGCATGAAAGCCGATCTGGCGCTGTTTGACTATTGGGAATTAAAATACCATGCGGAGTATGGCGATCCACATCATTATTCAACAGGGATGCATCATGTTTTTGTGAATGGAAAACCCGTCATCGAAAACAAAGAGTTCACAATGAACAAACCCGGAATGGTCGTTCCCATGAATCGTTAGCAAAAACGATTACCCCCTTAAGGAAGCTTGTGGCAACAGGGTCCTTTAGGGGGGTGATAGATCATTCCCGAATCTGACTTGAGGATTGCCGGATTGATGCCGAAAATCACCACAACCTGTTCAAACAATCCTCCGACTATGTTTTGTGATCCTGTTTTTATCTTCCTTCAATATAAGCACGATGGAAAAAGCGTTCATCCAGAACCGTTGTTATCACATTTTTCAAATAAGGTTTCTCGAGTACGGTAATTCCTGAGTAAAATAGCGGAGCAATGGCGTGGAAACTCATCCATCGGTCCTCGGCTTTATGCAAAATCTCCATTGATTTTTGGACATCCAGAGTGGTTTTAGCCTTTGCTATCATTGCATCGTATTTTGTGTCATAGTATCCGGTTTCGTTAAATCCGCTACCTTTAATCCACATGTCCAAAAAGGTGAGCGGATGATAGTAATCACCACCCCAGCTGGCATAGCCAACCTGGTAATCACCGGCAATGAGTTGATCATAGTGAACGTTTTCCTCCTGAGGCAGCAAGCCGATATCTTTTAACTGAAGGTTCTTTTTCCACATTTCCATAAGAACTTCGCCGATTTGTACAACATCGTTGGCAGAAAAGACATGCAGCTTAATCGCAGGGAACCCTTTTCCTCCCGGATATCCGGCTTTAGCCAGATATTCTCTTGCTTCCTTGACTCTGGCTTTTCGGGGATCAATACCATAGGTACCACCGGCTTTTCTGAAATCCCGTCCACCAAGTTTAATTCCGAAGGGAACGATGCCTGTGGCAGGCTTCTCTCCTGCCCGGGTTACCTTCCGGGTGATTGCTCTGCGATCGATAGCATAACTGAATGCTTTTCTGACGTTAATATCGTTAAAAGGCGGTTTTGTTGTATTAAATTCCAGATACGCTGTACGCAAAGCAGGCTGAATCTTGAATTCCGGTAACTCAGATAACAGGCGGGGAACCTCGGAGGCAGGTACTTTATCACAACCATCAAGTTGTCCTGCCTCATAGGCTGTTAATGCTGTGGAACTGTCGGTAATGATGACGTAACTGATTTTTTCCAGTTTTATATTATCAGCGTCCCAAAAGTGTTTGTTTTTCGTGATAACCACCTCTTCATTCTGCACCCATCTTTCCAGTTTGAAAGCACCATTGGTCAGTGTTGTTTTACCATCGAACGTCCATTTATCGGGATGTGCTTTAGCCATGTCTTCCCTGACAGGATAAAAAATATTCAACGCCATAATGGACAAAATAAAACTGGTCGGTTCTTCCAATGTTACCTGAAGTGTTTTTTTATCAATGGCTTTTACACCCAGCGTATTTGCATCCGCTTTTTCATCGGCTATCTTTTTCCCGTTTTTCAAATAGTTAAATTTATAGGAAAAACCGGACCCAAAACTGGGCTTCACTGCTCTTTTCCAGGCATATTCAAAATCATTAGCCGTTAACGCTTTTCCATCCGACCACTTGGCATTGCTTCTGATTTTAAAGGTGTAAACACGTCCGTCCTTACTTATCGTCCAGGATTCAGCTGCGGCGGGTCTGACTGTTCCGTCCGTGTTCACATAGATCAACGGCTCGTACATATTCAGTAAGATAGAATAGGTCATACCATCTTCATTAAGACCCGGATCCATTGATTTCGGATTCAGTTCAATACTATACTTCACTTCTTGTGTCTCAGCCCAAAGATCACCAAGAAAAAGCATCGGAATCACAACTAAAATCATCAAAATTTTCTTGCCCATGATCGTTTTCTCCTTAAGGAAACGTTTTGAAGGTATTGAATTACGCATCACGGGGGATCAATACCTTCGATGAATGAAGTTGACACAGAAAACATAGTCACCCTACAGCAAAACACATTTTTGACTCAGGTACTGAGGGCATTCCGCTATAAAGTTAAAAACCCGTGATTTTTTAAACAATTTTTAATGCACCGGCGAAATGGCAGGCGACCAGATGTCCGGAATTATGCTCGGTAAGAGTTGGTCTTAACTGATGACATTTTGCCTGAACGTATTTACATCTTGAGGCAAACCCACATCCGGCGGGCAGATTAATGGGGCTTGGTACCTCTCCCTGCAACACTTCACGGCCGTCTATACCCCCTCCTTCAAAATCCGGTTTGGGAATTGCTGACAACAGCGCCCTGGTATAGGGGTGCTGCGGGTTTTTAAAAAGTTGCATACTCTTTGCGATTTCCAGTATTTGTCCCAGATACATCACTCCAATTCTGTCTGATACCCGCTGTACCATTGCCAAATCATGGGAGATAAACAGAAAGGTAAGATTCAGTTCCTTTTGCAGGTCCTCAAGCATATTAACAACTTGCGCCTGAATCGAAACATCCAGGGCCGAAACCGGTTCATCGCAGATGATGAATTCCGGTTCTACTGCCAGTGCTCTGGCAATTCCAATTCTCTGTCGCTGCCCGCCACTGAACTCATGCGGATATCTCAGCCCGTGTTCTTTGCTGAGCCCAACCATATTCAGCAGTTTGTGAACGATTTTCTGCCGCTCGGCTCCTGATGCGATTTTATGCACACTCAACGGCTCTCCAATAATTTCATTCACCGACATCCTGGTGTTTAGCGATGAATAGGGATCCTGAAAAATCATCTGGAAGTTTTTTCGATAGGGCTTCAACTGACGATTCTTCATGCTTGTAATATCAACACCGTTAAATTTTATAGTCCCTTCAGTCAGGTCATAAAGCCTGATGAGACATTTACCCAGCGTCGATTTTCCACAACCGGATTCACCGACCAAACCGAAGGTCTCTCCTTTGTTAATGGAAAAACTAACGCCATCAACAGATTTTACAAATTCCCTGTTTGTCCATAAAAGTCCTTCCGAAACCGGAAAGTATTTTCTCAACCCCTGTACTTCCAACAGAGCCTTATTCTTTTTATCCGCCATTTTATTTTAGAATCGAGACGTTATTTTAATCCAAAATCAACTTTCGGTGCGTCTTTATGCAAAAGCCAGCACATTGCTCCTCGGTCTTTATTTAATGTTTTAAATGGCGGTGTTTTTTCCATACAAATCCGCATCGCCCATTCACATCTGGGTGAAAAAGGACATCCCTTGGGTGGATTCAACAGATCAGGGGGTGAGCCCAAAATAGGTGTTAACTTCTTTTTTTCATCAAAACTGATACGGGGAATAGCCTTCATTAATCCAACGGTATACGGATGTCTGGGGTCCGAATAGATCTCCTTTACGGTACCCGATTCCATGATCATTCCACCATACATCACAATAATTCTTGAACATAAGTTCGCCACCACACCCAAATCGTGTGTGATAAGAATGATGGACGTATTCATTTTATCTTTCAGTTCCTTCAGAAGATCCAGAATCTGCGCCTGAATGGTAACGTCCAGTGCCGTCGTCGGTTCATCGGCGATAAGGACATCCGGTTCACAAGATAATGCAATGGCAATCATGATTCTCTGCCGCATGCCGCCGCTGCACTCATGGGGATAGCTTTTCATCCGTTTTTCAGGCGAAGGGATGCCAACCAGTTTTAAAAGTCCCAGCGCTTTTTCACGGGCCTGTTTTCCGGATATTTTCTGGTGCTTTTTTATCACCTCGACAATTTGATTCTCGACAGTGAAAACAGGATTGAGAGAGGTCATCGGGTCCTGAAATATCATCGCAATTCGGTTTCCCCGAATGCGTCGCATCTCTTTATTGGATTTGTCATTCAGCCTTTCGTTTTTGAAAAAAATATCACCGTTTTTTATTTTCCCCGGATGTTGCAACAATTTTAAAATCGAAAGGGATGTCACACTTTTGCCACTTCCGGATTCCCCAACAATACCAACGACCTCTTTTTCGTTGAGGTGGAACGAAACCCCGCGAACCGCTTTTATCTCACCGATATTGCAGAAAAAAGATGTGTTTAAATCTCTTGTTTGAATGATTTTGCTTTGTAGTGTCATTTTTCTATTTTCTTAATCTTGGATCCAAGGCATCTCTAAGGCCATCCCCGAGGAAATTGAAAGCCAAAATGGTCACGGATAGCGCCGCTGCCGGGAAAAACAGCTGATAGGGGTGAGATCGTAACCCATCAACCGCATTGCTGCACAGGGTTCCCCAAGAAGCACTTGGTGCCGGAATGCCGAGGCCGATAAAACTTAAAAACGCTTCGGTAAAAATGGCTTCCGGTACCATAAAGGTTAACGATACAATGATGGGACCGATTGTATTGGGAATCAAATGTCGACTCAGTATCTGCATATTACTCACACCGATGGCGCGTGCAGCCTGAATATAATCTTCCGATTTTAAACTCAGTACCTGGCCTCTGACCAGACGGGCAGTTCCTATCCAAAAAACCGATCCCATGGCAATCACGATGGTATTGAACCCGGGACCAATAACAACCATAAGCAGAATAATGTACAGTACGAGAGGTACGGCGGATATGATATCGATAATTCGAATCATCAGGTTGTCCACCCAGCCCCCAAAGTAACCGGCAATACCGCCGTAAAAGACACCAATAACGAAATTAACGAATGTCGCAATGAGACCTATCGCCAGAGAAATTCTGGCACCACTTGCAATGCGTACCAGAAGGTCCCGTCCCAGGTTATCTGAACCGAGTCGATAGTTTTTATTACTCACCGTTTTAAAAACAGGGATTTCATTTTCTGCCTCATCCAGAACTTTGTAGGTTTTATCTCCAAAGTCCAAAATGACGGTTTTATCTGCGATGATGAATATTTTTTGTTTATTGATATAATCATCTTCATCCGCTTCAATTGCCGCAATCAGCTCACCATCCGCAGATGTTTGTATCATTCTCAGTCCTTTTGCCGGATGAACATAAAGCCCTTCGTCAATTTTATGTATATCGAATCGGGGGGCGATATTCGAAAAGTCCAGGTTTTGCTCGTAATATTTATATTGCGATATCAGGGGCCAGAATATTGATATCAATGTCATGATGATAATAACGGCTAGTCCAAGCATGGCTATCCGGTTCTTTTTGAGTCTTTGCCATGCATCCTGGTAGTATGTGTAGCTTGGCCGGGTTATTAATTCAGCGTCTAATCTGCTTTTATCAGCCTTTTGCCATTTTTCGGGTGGTATAATCTCTTCAGTTATGTGTGCCTCGTTCATTTTCCCAACAATCATTAAAGTGTCTGTTGCATCAATTAAATGCGGATTTGGTTGATTTGATCACTCCGGTTCCCAATGATAGTTATTCTTAAAACAAACTACTTGTATATCTTGATTCGAGGATCAATCAGTCCATAAATCAAATCGACAACCAGCACAGCGGTAACCAGCAAAATCGTATCAAAAACAGTAATTCCGATAATTGTTGTATAATCGCGGTTCGAGATGCTTTCGATATAATATTTTCCCAGACCGGGAATGGAAAAAATCTTTTCAATGATAAAGGAGCCGCAAAGGATAAAAGTAAAAAGCGGTCCCAGATAGCTGACAACCGGTATAATCCCATTCCTCAAACCGTGCTTCAGAATCACCACACCTTCCGATAGTCCCTTGGCACGGGCTGTTCGAATATAATCCTGCTCCAGTATTTCCAGCATACTGGACCTGACTAGTCTCGCCACAAAAGAAAGAGAGTAAAAAGAGAGGGCAATTACGGGCAGAATGTATGCGTCCCATGAATTAAGTCCATAGATCGGAAGGAGTTTCAGTTTTAGACCGAAAAAATAGATGAACACCGTAGCAATGACAAAATTGGGTATGCAGATCCCGACCGTAGCCAATATCAACACCGCATAATCCTGCCACTTGGAATGCTTTAAAGCGGATATCAGTCCAATGGGTATGCCAAAAAACAGGGAAACAAGGATCGAGAGAAATCCGATTCTTGCGGATACAGGAAGACCTTTCGAAATGAAATCATTAACCGTCTGGCCTCGCTGTTTAAAGGATGGACCAAAATCAAAGGTGATCACGCCTTTCATGTAATTGGTGTATTGCTTAAGCAGGGGATCATCCAGGTGAAATTTTTTATTGAGGGCTTTAATAACAGCGGGGGGAAGCTTTTTTTCCTTGGTAAACGGACCGCCGGGAATCGAATGCATCAAAACAAATGTCAACGTTGTCACCACCCAGACCGAAAATATCATGAGTATCAATCGATTTAATAAATATCGTCCCATAATCCCCTACCTGCAAAACTGAAAATTCCATATTCGCTTTTAAATCATCCTCTTTCGCCAGACAACGCCTTCTATTTCCGAATGCAATTGCAAATAAAACAACAAACCCGTTATTCCGGAAATAGCCATTGGTTTATTCCTTCCACCCCTTAATTTTGTTTAAAAAAAGTTTCAATCAGGAGGCGAATCGATAAAACAGTAGAATTAAAATTATGGAAAAGGTTTCCGGATGTCAACAAAAAAATCCCATATAGACTTTTATGTCTACATTTATTTAGTGGAAAGGCCGAAATTTTTTTGTCAAACGATAATGAGACCAGTCAATTAATCAGACATGACCGATCGCTTGTTAACTGTTTCGAAAAATCTACGACGAAGAACGAAAACAGTTCCCGCGTTCCAGCATGGTATCCGAATCATTTATGGGTTGCGGACTTGACTGCCGTCTACTATTGGGGCATGTGGAAGACTTTTGTTTTGGTTGTGATTGGACATTCTCCACAGGAGTTGTCCAAGGCAGCCACAATTCTCTCCCGGCTTTCTTTAGTGGCTTCTCAGACGCACTGATTTGCTTTGAGAAATTTGGAGGCACATTTACTCAATAGTCGCTGTTCGTCAAGGTTGTTACTAAAATGCTGTCAGATCCGGATTTCATTTTCTGATGATCCATGGTTCAATAAGGGAACAAACCTGTTTTTTATTTTTCCTGATCAAAAAAACCTGTTATACTAGGCAGAAAGGAACGTTCATATATCTTGTTCCGTACCTTGAATGCCTGGTGTTAAATGACTATAGGCTCTGAAATGGCAAGTGCTGGCAAGGGATTAATGATATCCGCACCCAAAAAAAGTTCCGGAAAAACCACGGTGACCCTGGGGTTGACATCTGCCCTCACCGAAAAAGGTACAAAAATAAGGGTGTTTAAAAAGGGACCGGATTATATCGATCCCATGTGGCACAAAGCTGCATCCGGTAATACTTGTCACAATATCGATCCTTTTTGGATGGATGAAGCCCAGTGTCAAAGGGCTTTTTTCTCTCGATCCCAAGGAATGGATTTATGTCTTGTGGAAGGTAACCATGGTCTTCATGATGGATTGGATTTAAAAGGCAGTAATAGCGGTGCCGCACTGGCGAAACTGCTGAAAATCCCTGTTTTATTGGTTGTCGACGGTGTTGGAGCGAATCGTGGCGTAGCAGCTGTTGTATTGGGTCATCAAATGATGGATGAGGATGTTCACATTTCAGGAGTGATTCTTAACAATGTGGCATCCCCCAGGCAGGCGACAAAACAGCAGGCAGCCATCGAACATTATTGTGGAATTCCGGTTGTGGGAGCTTTACCCCGCAGTTCAGATACGGGTATAAAGGAGAGACATTTGGGGCTGGTTACTGTTCATGAAAATTCAGATGTCAACCAAGTAATCAGGGGATTAGGAAAAATCGTTTCAGAAAATTGTGATCTGGACAGGGTTTTGTCTATCGCTCATCCTCTAATCCAACCGGAAGATTTGGCAGACGTGACCGAAACGGTAATCAAGGCGAATCCGGTCGTTAAAATTGGTATCGCCTATGATGGTGCCTTTTGTTTTTACTACCCGGAGAATTTTACTGCATTGGAAGAGGCCGGTGCTGAATTGGTTTTCTTTGATACCCTGAATGATGAAGAATTACCGGATGTTGATGGTGTATATATCGGAGGAGGTTTTCCGGAGTCGTATCTGCCTGAATTGGAGAACAATGTAGAAATCAGAACACAATTGAATCGGAAGATATCGGAGGGGTTGCCGGTTTATGCGGAATGCGGCGGTTTAATGTACCTGACAAGATCCATAGAGCGACACGGAGTCAAAAAAAAGATGGTAGGAGCCATCCCGGCTGATGTATTATTTCAGGAAAAACCTGTGGGAAAGGGATACGCTGAACTAAAAGTCCGTCCAACAAACAACTGGTTCAATTCTTCACAGCTCGTAAAAGGACATGAGTTTCACTATTCACGGTTGATAAACATTGACCAGGAGCTGGATTACAAATTCGATATAGTGAGAGGTACCGGCATTGACGGAAACCGCGATGGGATTTTATATCGTAATATTCTGGCTTCTTACACCCATATTCACGCGGATGTCGTCACAAGCTGGGCAGAATCATTTGTGAGTTTTGTCAAAAAAAATGCCAATTTAAAGCAAGAAAGCAGTGCTTAATTCAAGTGGGTTTAATCCGTAAATTCATTGCTGAAAATGTCTGAAAATATCATACCCGAAAAATCAAATACGGAAGCAGCCCCTGAAGATGAAATGGATATTCAGGGTGAAAGGTATAAGCTGGTTCAGAAAATCATGTCCAAAGAAACTTTCATTGAACCTTTGGACGCAGACCAGGTAACCCGTGCCTATTCCGTTTATGGCGCTAATCAGCAAAAAATTGTGGATGTGGTGGTAGATAAGTTCAAGTTCTATTGTCGCAAATGTATTAAAGAAGCTGCCCTGATTGAAGTTAAGAACGAGATCAGCCATGCTACGATCAATGAAGCGGAAAAGCTTAAGGACACTGTAGTTAATGAGCTTTTTGAGAAAGTGAAAAATGATTCCACCCTGGAACAATTGATCGTGATGCTGGTGTTTAAAAACCGGTTTTGGGAATGGATCCGTTTTGGATTAAAGGAGATTTTGAATGAACAGCGCAGTCAGCCGGGGCACGAAATTAACAATGTTTTGAATAAACGCTTCCACATGATTAAAAATGAAAAGGGAATTAAAATTGTGGGGGACTTGGTGGTGGCGGATGTGACAGAAATTGTGAACAATTTCAAAAAAGAAATTATGAAAAAGAGTGTGAAGCTCTTTTAGTAGGCTGGCAATTGAGTGTTTTCACAGGGAACCTGGAAATTCAGGTTCCCTTTTTTTTGTTAGAACAGATCTGCTCTTACGATCGTTTCTTCTCTTTTGGGTCCGGTTGAAACAATGCATGCCGGAACTTCCAGCAATTCTTCCAATCTGGCAATGTACTTCTTGGCGTTTTCCGGTAGTTCGTTGTACTCCGTTAGACCTGATGATTGACTTTGCCAACCCGGTACTTCTTCATAAACAGGTGTTAGTTCTTTCTGAACGGACTGCTTGCTGGGAACGTTTGTGTAAGTATTGCCCTGTTTATCCTGGTAAGCCGTGCAAATCTTTATAGTTTCCAATTTGTCCAAAACATCGAGTTTGGTAATTGCCAGGTCGGTAATACCATTGATTCGTATCGCTTTTTTCAGCAAACAGGCGTCAAACCACCCACATCGCCTGGGCCGACCGGTGGTGGCACCAAATTCATGACCTTCCTTGGCAAGAAACTTTCCTGTCTCGTCAAACAATTCAGTGGGAAACGGACCTTCCCCTACTCTCGTAGTATAAGCTTTGACAATACCGCAGATTCTATCGATTTTAGTCGGTCCAACACCACTCCCACTACAAGCACCGCCGGCAACCGTGTTTGAGGAGGTGACAAATGGATAGGTTCCATGATCAATATCGAGAAAGGTACCCTGGGCGCCCTCAAAAAGGACGTGTCCGCCTTGTTTGATTTCTTCTGCAATCAATTCGGAGGTATCGCAGACATAGGGAGCCAGGTCCAGATTCAGTTGGTTTAATTCTTCAAACACTTGGTCTGCTTCCAGCAATGGACCACTATAATCGTAAACAAATTTGAGTATTTTGTTTTTATCATCCACAAAAAGATCGATCTTCTCTTTGAACACGGAATTGTTTTCAATGTCTGCAAATCGAACCCCGGACCTGCCTACTTTGTCTTCATAAGCGGGTCCGATGCCCCTGCCTGTCGTACCGATTTTGTTTCCTTTCAACCTGTCTTCTCGTGCCCCGTCCAGCAGTTTGTGGTAGGGCATGATCACATTGGCAGCATCACTGATAAACAGTTTGCCCTGGCATTCGATACCCATTTTTTTCAGACCGTTGATCTCTTTCAGCAGTTCGCCCGGATCGACCACCAAGCCGTTTCCGATGACAGATTTGGTGTTATCACGCAATATCCCGGATGGCACAAGATGAAGAATATAGGTTTTATCGCCAAACATGACTGTGTGACCGGCGTTGTTTCCGCCCTGGAATCTGACAATCATACCAGCCTGTTGAGATAACAGGTCAACTATTTTACCTTTCCCCTCATCTCCCCATTGGGAGCCGATTATAACAACGTTAGACATATTGATCCTGTGGTGTTTTTTTAAATGCTGCCGCTCAACTGACAGATGAGCGGCTTTTACGATTTTCTATTTAGTTTGATTGGAACTGTTGATTACCTTCTGCTCCATCTGCAGGCGATATTCAACGTGACAAGCCCTAAATTCCGGGTATTTGATACTTAAAATTTGCAATGCCAATAAGGCGGCATTATCTCCCCTGTCTACGCCAACTGTGGCAACGGGAATTCCAGGGGGCATTTGGGCGATGGAAAGCAAGGCATCATGTCCGGCATAGGCTGAAGCGTTAACCGGGACTCCGATCACAGGCAAATGTGATTCTGCTGCAACCACTCCAGGCAGATGAGCTGCCATGCCTGCGACGGTGATAAACACTTCAATTCCCTTTTTAGGGGCGTTTTGGACAAAATCCCGTGTTCTTTCAGGAGTGCGATGAGCCGAAGAAACAATCAGTTCGTATTCAACACCAAATTTATCAAATAGATCTGTTGCTTTGTTTGCGATTTTCATGTCGGATGCAGAACCAAGAAGAATCCCCACCAGCGTAACATTTTCCGGTCGTGTGCGTGTCCGTTTTAATCCCTTGATGCCGATATCGCGGCGAAATTGCATGCCAGGCCAGGAGATTTTACCGGTATTGTCATAAGCCTTATTCAGCGCATCCAACAAGTTATCGCCTGTTGTGGTTAGACCCAGAACACGACCGCCGGAGGTGAGATAGCGGTTTCCATCTCTCTTGGTTCCGGCATGAAAAATCATCAGGTCGTCAGAAATTTCTATTTCTTCCAGTCCCTGAATCGTAAATCCTTTTTGGTAGGATTGAGGGTAACCACCGGATGCAAGAATCACAGTTGCTGCCGCCTTGTTCTTCCATTGCACCTGAACATTATCCAGGCACTCATCAGCAACAGCCTCAGCAATCTCAACAAGGTCGCTGTCCAACAACATCATTAACGGCTGGCACTCCGGATCACCAAAGCGAATATTGTATTCAACCACCCTGGGCTGACCGTCTTTTATCATCAGGCCCACATACAGAATACCTTTATAAGGATTGCCTTCCTCAACCATTCCTTTCAAGGTAGGTTCAACAATGGTCTCTGTTACTATTTTCTCTACATCGGATGTGACCACAGGTGCCGGAGCATAGCATCCCATACCACCGGTGTTTAATCCCTGGTCCAATTCCAATTGTCTTTTATGGTCCTGCAGACTGGGAAGTGAGACATAGTTTCGACCATCTGTGAACACGAACCAGGATGCTTCCTCACCATCCATAAACTCTTCGATGACAACCGTGTTTCCTGCATCACCAAACACTTTGTCTTGCATGATCTCTTTAATTCCTCTTTCGGCACTCTCCAAATCCTGGCAAATGAGCACGCCTTTACCGGCTGCTAATCCGCTGGCTTTGATAACATAAGGAGGTTGCAACGAGGCAAGATGGGCTTTGGC
>JAKSDL010000813.1 GCA_022360105.1 Pseudomonadota bacterium | reverse complement strand
TTTACCGCTCAATATTGTATTTGATAATGAGCCTTACAAATAATCCTAATAATTTAAGTGATTCTATTGCCCTTGCAGATATTCTTTATGCACTAAATAAATTTGAAAAAGCTTCGCTTTTATATTCTCATAGCATTAAATTACTTACTGACTCCGCTGAGGCTAATAAAGGTGAGGAGCTTCTAAAGGGCTTACAATTTAAAAATGCTATATCACTTTTTAATGCCGGAAAGTATCAGGAGTGTTTTAATCTGACTGTAGCTATTAACTCTAAAGCCCAAAACGATCTTCCTACTTTTGCGTTTTCGGTATTGGCACTTAAAAAACTTGACAAACTAGAGCAGGCGCAAAAGATCATCGAAAAGGTTGATTCATTATCACAAGGCTTGTTATCTGGGATAGAGGATAGTGACCTGCTAGGTCAGGCAAATGCGAATCTAGCATGGTTTTATTGTTTTGCAGCTGACCAGCCAGAGAAAGCTTATAATTATTCAATTAAAATTTCTAAGGATGAAAGAGGCAATCTACCTTCTTTGCGTGGTTACATCCAATTACTGAAAGGAGATATTGAGCAAGCCAGAGTTACAATCTCTAAATGTGATCCGGGAGATCCTCTTGCTATTTTCACTTCAGCGATTCTGGCTATAAATGATAGCCAGACAGAAAAGGGAGCAGAACTATTAAGTTTGGCAGTTAATTCTGCTCCGGGAGCAGTATATTCTTTTATTGATGAAAAGCTAAAACAAATAGATTATTCTAGTGATAATATTAATCTAACAGATACCGTTGATTTGATGCTTGAAGATGTTTCTTCTGAAATGTTAGACATGGCACATGAGCCGGCTAAATACGTAAGTTTCGGTATTAACCCTTCTCAGAAGTATTATAAGTTTTATGATGTGATGCTTGCGGACTTATCTGTCATTAATCAATCCAAAGAAGACCGAATAGTTGGGCAAGGGACTTTTATTGATCCGTATGTATATGTTTATGCTGAAATTGTTCCTTCTTTGAAAGGCAAGGTCAAGCCAAAGGTTGTTCCAATATCATTAAGATACCTAGCTCAAGAGCCAGTTATTCGTCCTGGTTTTTCCAACTCTTTTGTTGAAACATTAAATAATGATAAACTTGACGCTATCTTAAAAAAATATCCGCAAATGGCTTATAAAATAAAATTCCAATGTGTGCCATTTCCGTATATCGATAACGGAAACGTCCGGTCAATGATACCTCAATTGAAGCCAGAATCTGTTGTTGTTGAAAGAAAGGCATTTATTCCGTCCCCACAAAAACTTACATCCTACTTCAAGATGCTGCGATCAGGTCAACCGGATGAAAGAATTAAAGCAGTAATGCTTTTTTCTTCGATTTTAAAAGAGAATAAATTAGCAGCACAAGGTAAACTTTTTTATAAATCAGTTAAGTTGGACTATGACAAGACTATAAAGACTATAGCATCAAACCTTTCTCATGAGGATCACCTTATTAGAGCTTGGACTGTCTATCATTGCGATGGCCATTTAAATAATAAATT
>JAKSDL010000782.1 GCA_022360105.1 Pseudomonadota bacterium | reverse complement strand
CAGTGAGATTTCCTTCAGCCAGACTATCCATGGTCACTTGAATAGATTCCACAGCTAACCTCAGGGATTCGGTCATCTCCAGTAACACCGCATAAATGCCTGATGCGTTTTGTTTTCGGTTTTCTATTTCCAGTTTACCATCAGCCACATCAGAAGCCAGCTTGGCAATCTCATCCGGCTCTCCACCGATTTGACGAAGGATGTTTCTGGAAATCACGATGGCGGATATCAGGGTTATTGCCATCAACGCGACGGATATAGCCAGTATAACAATCGACATCAAACGACCATCAGATTTGGATTCGGCGATGCCGTCTTCAACCCGGTAAAGTTGCATTTCGCCTACAATATCGATGAAATTACGCATGTTTTCAAAACTCGTTTCACTGGACACCGCAGCAAGGTTGATAGCCTGGTTGTCGTCATAGACCTGGAGAGTCAATGATAAGGCTAGCCGACTGTTAGGACTCCATTCCTTGAAATATCTGCCAAAATTTCGTTTCAATATGTCAGCCTTACGCCCTACAATCGCTGCTCCCTGGTTGAATCTCTGCTCAGTCTGCCGGATTTTATCCCTATTTTCCTTGTCATAAGATTTTAGAGTTTTGTAGTTGCTTTCATTCATGGCGAGTATCTGGGCCATGGAAGCCTGATACGCATCCCGATCGCTGTTTAATACCAGTGATAATGCCTTCTCCAGAGCCCTTCTTCTCCCGGTGGAAATTCTTTGGGCAAGTTCCTGCTCGATTGTGTTACCAAGCTTTGCGATCTCATTCCTCATTTTGTCAAATTGATCCGTTGCTCTTTTTGAAGCCAGCAATCGATTTGCATTGTACTCCGAAGAGCTGACGGCCTTTTCAAAAATCAACCGATCGCTTTGTTCCCAGTTTTTGTAAGCTGTAGTAAACGACTTATATTTAGACATCATTTCAGGCTTAAAACGCTGGGAAGAGGCGGTCATGAGCTCAAAAAGCTGTTTGGAGCTATCCTGAAACTCTTCAATTTGTTGGTTAATGTATTCCTCATCGTAGGTCTTCTGGGCTTTGATGGTTGATAAAAACGCCTGATAGCCGTTTCTGTCACCGTTTAGAATTGCCTGCAAATCCATTTGAATCTGGTTGATCTCCTCCATGTTTTCAGTGGTTTTGAGATAAAGTCTCAGCTCCAAAAGAAAAATGGCTAGCATTCCTATAATTGGAATGATGGATAGCAATAGCAGTTTACTTCGTAATTTCATGAATTAGTGCTCCCCCCAAATAAATAATAAAAATAGCTGCTTCTCAAAATCAATTCCTGCCTTATTGAACCCCAAGGTTTTTTGTCCGTTTGATTAAATTTCTGAATTCTGGTTGGAAATCAACAGGATTGGTATATGTTTAAGCTTCTAGCTAAACATAATGAAAGTACACAGGCAGGTTCAAAATTTATATCAGTCAAGTTTAATCGTAATAATCCTATTGGTACTTGTATAGTAGGTTGGAAATGTCACATAGTTATAAAATCAATCTGGAAACCTGTTAAAAACCACTGCATAAACAGGAGGTTATAGATCAATAATCAGACTAATGAATTCAATTCATAGTCTAAATTGCTGTCATTTTTTTGATATGGGACAAGTAATTAAACAGACAATTGATTGGGTGATCCCAACTCGATCGTTTGCTGGTTTTTGATGTAAAAAAGTGTTGGAGATTTGTCATTCTGTGCATTTTCATTTATAGCGCCTCTTTCTATTCTATAGTTGTGAGCGCTTGTTACAAATAACAAACAGAATCTAAAAACCCATCACTATCGCAACTCATTTAGCAAGAGACAAGATGACAAATGAACCCGTATTGATTACAGGAGCCAGCTCAGGATTTGGAAAACCGGCCGCAATGAGATTTCATGACGAAGGCTGGAATGTCGTTACCACCTTGCATTCACCGGAAAAGCAAACCGAACTCAAGCAATTGGATAAGGCATAGAGATGAAAACATTTTCAATTATATTTTCTTACTTATTAGTGGCAGGGGCTATAGGCATGAGTCTTTGGGGAATTTTGGGATTTGCTGAGTACTTTTCCGGAAACACCTTCATCGTTCCCCTACAAAACCCCACATTCCCAAAAGGAACTCAGTTCATCCACTGGTTTTTAATAACCCTGTCCGGCATTGTTT
>JAKSDL010000098.1 GCA_022360105.1 Pseudomonadota bacterium | reverse complement strand
GCCATAGCATTTTACTCGGAAGTATTCGGTGTCAGCTTTGAAAAAATGGAGATGGGTCCGTTAAACATGGCGATGATTGCAGGATCTGACCGGGAAACGTACGGAGCAACCGGTGCGCTGGTGCAAGCTGATGGTTATGTCCCATCTGCAAACGGCTCCGTGGTTTATTTTGGTTGTGATGATGTGGAAATCTTTTTGAAAAAAGTTGAAAAGGCAGGCGGAAAAACCATTCAACCCAAAACATCCATCGGAGAACATGGTTTTATCGCCCACTTTTTAGATCCGGAAGGAAATCATGTGGCTTTGCATTCCATGCAGTAAGTAGAGCTTTTGCGTCCCTGGACATGCTCGTGAATGTAAACCGCACGATCAGCTGCAGGATGGGTAATTTGTTACCGTCAGCCCAGGTGTTCATTCCAAACTTCTCACGCCCGGACCATGTTGATGGGCAACGAGTTGCCCATCCTACAAGTTTTGATCACATCTTATTGTCAGATCTCTTAATCGAACCAACATCCGGATTGACAGATCAGCTCCTACTTTGAATTAATTGATGGATGTGCGCGCTCAATATCATCCTTTAATGAATTCACTGTTATGGAACCTGTCATCCTGGTTTTTCTATTTTCTGCCGGCACCGCCGCCGGTTTTATCGACTCCATTGCCGGAGGTGGTGGTTTGATCGCTCTTCCGGCCCTGCTTTCCGTTGGTTTACCTCCCCAAATCGCATTGGGAACCAACAAGCTACAAGGAACCTTTGGAACAGCCACGGCAGCTATCAACTTCACCCGCAAGGGGATGGTAAACTTGAAAGAGTGCGGTTTGGGGATTGTTACAACTCTTGTCGGTGCAATAAGCGGAGCCTGGCTAATACAATATCTGAGCAGCACATTCATAGCTAAACTCGTACCTTTCTTATTGCTCAGTGTCTTGGTCTACACCATCTTTTCAAAGAATCTCGGGATTTCCACAACCAAGGCAAGAATATCCAGGGGTTTTTATTACCTGATTTTCGGCCTGGGATTGGGATTTTACGACGGGTTTTTCGGTCCCGGAACCGGTGCTTTTTGGACGGCGTCGCTGGTGGCATTTTCCGGGTATACCATGACCAAAGCAGTCGGCGTCACCAAAGTAATGAATTTCACCAGCAATATTGTTGCTTTGGCCGTATTTATCGCAGCAGGAAATGTGTATTATATGGCAGGACTTGTCATGGCTTGCGGTCAGATCGTGGGTGCCCGTTTAGGTTCCGGACTGGCTATCAAAAAAGGTGTGGGATTTATTCGACCAATATTCATTGTGGTTGTCCTGGCAACAACTATCAGACTGATCTATGTTAACTACCAGGTCTAACTTTTTCTTTGGTTCAGGAGAGACCAGGTCCATTTAAATGTCCTTGCCTCGGTCCGGCGACCTATCTTCTTTCAGTTTGACCAGCTTTCTGAGGTGAGCATTGGCACTCTCCGTATAGACATGCCCCTTGGAAACGTCTTTTTCTGCCAGTGTCTCCATTGCCTTGATCGCTTTGTCAACGATAGCCAGGTATTCGTTGGTGGGATAAATTCCGGGGGTCAGTTCCGCGACATAAGCAAGATTAAAAAACATGTCCGCTTCGTAAGAATGGTGCACCGGGGCGCCACCCCATTTGGACAACCCGATGGAGTTTTCTTTGAGAATGCTGCCTGCGATTTTGATCATCTCATCCCTATCCTGCTCGGCTAAAGCAAGTTTGAAATAACAAAATCTGCGCACAGAGCTGATTGAGACCTTGCGGACAAATAAAGACAATTCCTTGTCGGGCAGTAATGAGAGAATCTTATTAACCAGCCTGCTCAGCAACGGGGTATGAGCGAAGGTCAGGGTAATTGCGTACAGATACGAGATCATTTCGGCTGCAGTACCGATTTTACAAGGCTCCTTTGGTGTTCCGCTGACGATACATTGCGCAGCTTGCATGATATCTTTGGGATTGAACAGGGCTATGTAATTGGATGATTTTAGTTTCTTCTTCAAGTGGTTGATAACGTTAGACACTTTAGATTTTTCATTGTAGAGAAAATCTGCGGCTTTGATAGCGTTGTTCAATTCGTTGCGCGTGCCGCTCAAGCGAGGATCTTCATCCAGCATTCCCATGGTTCTGGTCTGGTCTCTCTTAAACCTGTCCAGCATGACGAAATAGATTTTAAAGAAACTCTCGCAATTATAAAGGCTGACTCCGTTGCTGGTGAGTCCAATGGCTCCTTCTCGCACGGCATATTTGAGTCCCCTGACAACCTCGTCCCGATTACTCGAATTTAAGAGCATGCCGTTGGTACAGATTGCAGAGAGCATGTAAAGCTCGGAATTGTTGGGAAACTGTTTTTTCAGCTTTTGGATTTTTGCGCGTGTGTTCCCCGGAGATTGGACAGCTTCTTTCTTCAGGCTGGTAATTTCTTCACTATTCAGCTCTTTTTTCTTCAAAAAACGTGCAAAAACACTTTCATTTTTTTTGGTTGTACTGAGATCTTCGATATACCAATACTCGCTTTTGCCGGGAACCGGTACGGCTAAGGCTTCTTTCATACGGCTTGCAAGACCTGAATCTGCAATGGACGGGCGGAATGTCTGCTTTGGATCGGCGGTTTGAGTTTTCTTTGTTCCTTTGGAGAGGGGGAATTTAAGTCCATCAACAGTTTCATTAAGGTTTTTTGCCATGAAACTCCTTCATTGTGTTGGTTTGAACCATCAACACTGTTATTTAAAGCACCTGAACCGAACTTCATTGGGATCGCGTTGTATTGGATCGACGCTTATCGATATCAACGCTTAGCTTTGAGTCAAAACGGCACAAAAATTAATCGTTGTGCTTCGTCCATTTTATCGCAAAATATTCCGAATTTGCAAGATTTTCAATACAATGACCGCAGTTAATCACCGCTGAATAAAGGTTAACGGATTCCAATCACAAGCTTTTCTTTTAACCCGGGTTTCACACCAATCGGTCAGGGAAGCTCTCTTGCCACTCTGAAGCCGACAATCCCTTTTCTTTGATCAGCCGGCAAAAAATAACGCCTTGCTGAGCGACAGTTTTTAGCGCTGCTGTAAAGACTGCACCCTCTGATCACCTGGTTTGCCCCGTGCTCCGGTCCCTTTGGATCGATTGCGGGACTTTCCTGATAGTACGTTGCGCTATATACATCCTGAACCCATTCCTGGACATTGCCGTATATATCGTAAAACCCCCAGGGATTGGGCTGTTTGAGTCCGACCGGCTGGGACCAGACTTGTCCGTAACTTTGCGAGTCTTTTATAATCCAGGCAAACCGACTGATTTCGGTGCTTTTATCACCAAAAAAATATATTGTATTTGAACCGGCCCTGGCCGCATATTCCCATTCAGCTTCGGTTGGAAGGCGATAAGTGCCCCGGTCACCGGCTGGTTTGTTTTGGTTCAACCAAGCCAGAAAGCTTTGTGTTTGGAACCAGGAAACCCAAGTTACGGCTGATTCATCACCATGGGAATTGTGTTTTTTAAAGTTTTCCGTAACGGTTCTTCCGGTGGTCTGATAAAAAGTCATGAACTGCTTAAGGGTAACCTCATGCGAAGCCAATTGAAAGGACTTTGAAATTTCCACTTTGTGTTGAGGCAGCTCATCGGCTAAAGCAGCGTCATCAATATTGCCGCGATTAGGGCATGCACTGGTTTTTACCAGACCAAACAGAACCTTTTTCTGCTCTGCAGTTCCTTTTTCGGGCTTACAGCTTCCCATAAAGAAAACACCGGGTTGCATAGTGTTGAACTTCATGCCCATAAAATTGGTGAAATCAGCTGCCATGGCTCCCTGAACCATGGCCAAAGCACCGATCAAAATGAAAAGGGTCTTTACTTTCATGGCCATTCCTTCCTTGTATTTTCAGTATAATAAAGCAATCATCCGTTTCCTTTAATTTGCTTTAACCCAACCTATTCAAGCAAGATCTGATTTCTAAAATAAGTTCGTTGATTTAAAAAAAAATGCATAAGTTTCGAGTCGCGTATTCCTGTCCGGGTTTGACACAATGTTATCGGTTATCGGCTATCTAATGTCGCTAACTTAAGGGGACTGTGATCGGTTGTCATCCTGAACGATAGTGAAGGATCTGTCAGAGCCTCCGAGAGATTCTTCACTATCGTTCAAAATGACATCTTGGCCGACTTTTCTTAAGTTAATGACATTAATCGGCTATCGGCTGTTGTGGAAGCCAGGCTTTCCATAATTTAATTGTCCAAGGTCGTGCGCCTTTTATTATCATTGTCAATTTTCTTAAAACGACTTAATTTTATCAATATCCTGCCCAGTTTCGGGCAAATTATTTGTCATTTATCCTAATTCTTCGCAGTATTGATTCATGAAACG
>JAKSDL010000021.1 GCA_022360105.1 Pseudomonadota bacterium | reverse complement strand
TGAGAGAGAGTTATCGAGATCCTTCAAGGCCCCCAGTTTATCCCTGGCCAAGGTTTTAGTCATGATGAAAGCAACATCCCTATACTTGGGAGTGAGGAATTGTCCATAGCGTTCTTCTGCTATGCCGCCGCTGTACAGGGGAGCATTATCGAAGAATCGTACTCCTTCTTCCAGGGCTTTTTCTATAATCGCCTGCGAGTTTTTTTCCGAACCACTACCCATATGGTCTCCACCAACGCCCATATTAGTCACAACCGGTCCTGATGCGCCAAGCCTGCGTAAGGGCAGCAATTTGCCAAGCCGATCAGAATGCGAGGCCGTAGTCGCAGCACTTGCTTCCTCGCCAAGGAAAAAACTCGGCACCATCAAGCCGGCGGTGCAACCCGCCAGCATGGCCATGAACTCCCTGCGTTTTAATTCCGTGGTTACCCGCATTATATTTTTATGTGCTTGTTTCATAACATCCTCCATGTTGGGATAGGAATCTATTTGTTGAGGAATTAACATTTAGGCTGTTAATAAGCTTGCCGGCATAATCTCTTTGAATGATTCTACAATCACGTCCATCTCGGCTTGCCTATTGATATGCGATACATGCCTATTTCTCCAAAATCTTTGAATGAAAGATGACAACAACCTGCTATCAGATTATGGTTGAAATAAGGAGTGAAATTATGGCGGATATTCAAGAATTAAAAAACAGGGCCGTTGAATTACTGGGCAACAGTGGAGGTACGCAGCTTATACTGGATGAGAAGAATCATTTTTTACTTCTGAAACAGGATATTCCCTCGGATCTCACTGCAACATTTTACGAACCAGCTCTTTGCCTAATCCTACAAGGGAGAAAAGAGATCTTCGCCGGACAGAGGAGTTTTGGTTTTGGTGTTGGAGAATTGTTGATCATTAGTCATGAAATTCCTGTGGTCTCAAAAATTACAGAAGCTTCAAAATCTGCTCCCTACATTGCGCTGGTTTTGGGGCTAGATTACAGTATCATCAGGGACCTGCATCATGAAATCGCAGAGATCCCTTTAGGAAAGGGGCATTCTCGATCCTTAGAGGTAAACAAAGCCGGTTCTCATGTGGTGGATTCGCTTTTCCGGTTGATGAACGCCACCCAGGACGAAACAGACTTTTTGGTTCTTTTGCCGCAGATTTTAAGAGAGGTCCATTTCCGCCTCTTACAGGCTCCCTGCGGTGGAATGCTGAGAAATTTACTTCAGCATAATAGCCATGCCACAAAAATCTCAAAAGCCATTTCTTTGATTCGCGGCAAGTATACAGAAACCCTGTCAGTCGATGGAGTAGCCAGATCAGTGGGAATGAGTGTCTCGTCGTTTTTTCAACACTTCAAAGTCATCACTGAGTCGACACCGTTGCAGTACCAAAAAAATATCAGACTGTTGGAGGCAAGAAGATTACTGATGAGCGAAGGTGAATCGGTCACAGAAACTGCTTTGAAAGTTGGCTATGAAAGCCCGAATCAATTCAGCAGGGAATACGTGAGAAAGTTCGGTTCCACTCCAAGCAGCGACTTGAAATCCGGCGCACTCAGAAATTAAATCCGAGATTGCTAACAATCCTCCGATTTTCCGGCGATCATTTGCGAAAGCTGATAATCTTGACGGCTCAATTGATAGGTTTAACGGATTTCAAGCAATTTCACTTACATGGATAACTCTTTCTTACTTCTTCAAATATTCGCAGTAAACCAATGTCTGGTTTAACAGCATGTATGCAATCTCACCAAATGTCATGGGACCGGTCATTTTGCCGGTTTTTTTGCCTTCCAAATTGCCATACAGAAAATTTAAGACACAATTGCAGGTGAAACCGGCTTCCAAAGACATGACAGTCTCCAGCCGGTCTGCAAATGCTGTAGCATAGTCGGCAACCGGTTTTGAAAGCTTGTATTCAATATCACTGAAAACGGGAGCATAAAGCACCACTTCTTTTTTCTCCTCATCCACCGTTTGTATTGAAACATTAAGTTTCGCACTCATGAAGTCACCGATCAGCGGCAACTGAACATCATGATTCGTTTTTTTAAGATAATCAGCCAGGGTTGTGGTTTCACCGTTAACCTTGCATTCGGTAACAACATTGCCGTCGGTTGGAAAGGTAATCACATCGGTCGCGCCTTCATCACTGAAAATGTTAATGATTTCAATTTTTGCATAGGTATCGTCCGGTAGACTTGTATGCATCACCACGGCTTTATTTTCGTTCACTTCTCCGCTCAGGCCGTTATATACTTTTGGCACTTTTCCTTCTCCAAACTCATCCAAATGAACCCCGGAAACCCAGCCGACAAGAGGA
>JAKSDL010000736.1 GCA_022360105.1 Pseudomonadota bacterium | reverse complement strand
CCCCCGAAACCGGTGTTACTAAATAACTGAATATGGGCATTTTTCCTCACGACTTGGTAAAAATGAAAACAATCTTTTGATTAAGAATTAGCGTAACCTCTTGATTACAAATAGGTAGACTTGAATGTGCACTAATTTGATGCTTTTTTATACCAATGTTTCAACAGCGAAAAACTTGACATAAGTCAATTTTCAAAAAGTTGTGAAAGCTTTGCTTTCCGTTATCAAATATTTGTTAACGGAAGAAGACTGTAAGATGGGCAACTCGTTTGCGGGTAGTTCCGCGCACCGCTTTATCGCAAAATCCCGGTCAATCAGGTCCTGGCAGTGATCAGGATCATTCGCTATTGTCGGGAACGTTCATATTTGATGTATTAAAAAAGCGCGGATTTTTGATCGGTCAGGACTATTTAAGCCTGAAGATGATATCTGAAATATCTCAAGTTTTCTTGTTGAGGGAAATCTCGAATTTGAGAAATATCTCATCGAAAATCAGCTTGTTTCAGGAAAATTTAAAATTTTAACCATCTGAAATTTAAAGAAAAAAATATTATTTAGTTCTCCTGGCACTACTATTGCTGAATCACTTTGCAACCGAATCAACAGATCGATTTTTTTCATTCTGTTCGTTTTCAACAAATTATCTGGCGGTAGTACTTCGATCTGTTGATTTCACAATGAGAAGCGAAACTAGCTAGGAGGAGAGGTTCATGAGTGGCAAGGTTATCAGGTTTATGGATACATCGTTTCGAGATGGATTCCAGTCTGTTTTTGGTGCCAGGGTTTTAACCGATGATTTTATTCCAGCCCTGGAAGCATCTGTTGAGGCAGGAATTACCCACTTCGAAGCAGGAGGAGGAGCCCGGTTTCAAAGCCTGTTTTTTTATTGCGATGAATCAGCTTTTGATATGATGGATCGATTTCGGCAAACAACGGGTCCTGAGGCTGATCTGCAAACTCTGGCCCGTGGAATCAATGTGGTTGCGTTGAGTCAACAACCCAGGGATATTATCGATCTTCACGCCAAGATGTTCAAAAAGCACGGGATGACCACCATTCGAAACTTTGATGCTTTGAACGATGTTCGTAATCTTCAGTATTCCGGCGAGCGAATTTGCCATCACGGTCTTCATCATCAAATCGTTATCACTATTATGGAACTGCCACCGGGATGTGATGGAGCGCATACCTCAGATTTCTATCTTGACCGGTTGAAGAGTATTCTGGAGTCTGATGTTCCTTTCCAGTCCATCTGTTTCAAAGATGCCACCGGCACGGCTAATCCCCGTAAAATCTATGATACCTTTAAGGGTGCTCGAAAAATGGTACCTGAAGGAACCGTTCTCTGGTTTCATACCCATGACACAGCAGGTTATGGCCTGAGTCAGAATTTGGCTGCCGTTGAAGGTGGCGCTGATGGAATCGATCTTTCCAAGAGTCCGGTATCTGGTGGAACAGCACAACCCGATATTCTTTCCATGGTTCAGACCTTGAAAGGTACTGACTATAGCCTGGACGTAGATATCGAAAAGATTATGACAGCCGAAGAGGTTTTTGAAGAAACCATGAAGGATTATTTTTTTCCTCCCGAGGCAAAAATGGTTTCTCCCAAGGTTGTGCTTTCACCCATGCCAGGCGGAGCTCTAACAGCCAATACCATGATGATGCGAGACACCAAAACCCTGCACTTATATGGTAAAGTGATCAAGGAGATGCAGGAAGTGGTAAAACTAGGTGGTTTCGGTTCCTCAGTAACCCCCGTCTCACAGTTCTATTTCCAACAGGCGTATCTCAACGTGGTGATGGGCAAATGGAAAAAGATCAATCCAAATTACGGCGACATGGTTCTTGGATATTATGGCAGAACCCCTGTTGAACCAGATCCGGAAGTGGTTAAACTGGCATCCGAGCAGTTAAACAAGCCGGTGTTTAAAGATGATCCTCTGGAATTAATGGAACCTGGCATTCCAAAGGCAACCAAAATTTTGAAAGATAATAACCTGCCGGTCAATGATGAGAACATCTTCATTGTGGCCAGTTGTGAAAACAAAGGACTGGATTTCTTGCTCGGCAATGCCAAGCAATCGATCAGAAAGATTGAAAAGGAAGATCCGGACGAATCTATTGCCGTTTCGGCCAGTCGTTCTCAAGATCCTGTAACGGGTCAGAATACTTATGCAATAAACGTTAATAACAACTCCTACCAGGTTGTGGTAGGCAGAGGAGCTTTACAATCTCCAGTAGGTGCAACGATTCCTCCCGTTAATGCACCGACACAGACCTTTCAGGCTCCACCGGTAAGTGCCGTAACGGCAACACCTACACCAGCCGTCCCAGACTCTCCTGCGACTGGTTCTGCATCCGGTGAGCCTGTAAAGGCGCAAATTCCAGGAAAAATCTTACGATTGGAGGTCAACGAAGGTGATTCAGTTAGTGCCCAC
Source organism: Pseudomonadota bacterium (assembly GCA_022360105.1). Next base: position 7,257 of record JAKSDL010000736.1, on the reverse strand, counting down.
CAAACCCTGCTCGTGATGGAAGCCATGAAAATGGAAACAGAAGTGAAAGCACCACGGGAAGGAAAGGTGGATAAAATTCATGTTGCGGCAGATCAAGCCGTTCAAACAGCCGATGTTTTGGTAACAATAGCTTAATAGGAGTTTCATCGATATGTCTGGAATGGAAGCAGTAGTTGCTGGCGGAGCAATTGGAATCAGTCTCACAGGAATGTCAATCGTATTCAGCGGACTGGTGTTGATCAGCATTTTTATCACCACCCTGCCAAAGATCCTGGAATATATAGCCAACTTTGGTGAAAAAAAAGAAACCATATCTGCTGTTGATGTTGCAGCCCAGGAAGCAGTAGAGGAAGAAAAAGATCTGGCCAGCGTCATTGGAATGGTTATGCAGATGGAAGCAGCGCAACATGAGACAAAAGAAGAACAGGAAGAAATCGATATCGCCAACGTTATTGGTCTGGTGTTGCATTTGGAGCAGGAACGTCGATTTGGTCTTCCCAACTAATTCTTAACGAATGTTACCAGCGGTGTACGGGAGTGCAATTTCCCTGTCTTAACGGGCAGGGGATTGTACTTCCGCACTAGATGACCTCAGAGAATTCAGATCCTCCCTCCAAAGTCCTCCATTGTTATTTATCTCATGTCATTAACTTAAGAAAAGTTGGCCAAGATGTCATTCTGAACGATTGTGAAGAATTTCTCAGAGGCTCTGACAGATCCTTCACTGTCGTTCAGGATGACATGTAATCACAATCTCCTTAAGTTAATGACATTAAATTATTATCAATTGATTGGTGTTTGTTAAAACAAATGCAATTCCACAGCATAATTGGACGCCGAACCGCAGGATGGGCAACGCCGTTGCCCATCGGGCAAAATGTGATTGGAAGGCAATATGGTCAATTTGACGGGTAACGAGCTACCCAGCTTACAATGCTGGCCGATCAACATGGTACCACAAGGATAAGCAGACTAAGTCGACCCATCCTGCATTTCATTTGGATCGAAACGTGGGCGCCTGTCATCTTTTTGTATCGGATCATCACCTTTGTCTTGTTCTCATAGAACCATTCCTCTAATGTTGGGCAAATAACTCATTAATTGGAGGAACCAAGATGCCTGATTCCAAACGTTTATATTATGTCGACTGGCTGCGAGTATTAGCCATGCTGGCTCTTTTTCTCTTCCATGCCGATCGTTTTTTTGACTTTTATGGCTGGCATGTAAAAAACGACGAGACCAACCTGATTTCAACTGTCCATGTTAACTTTTTTGTAATCTGGATGATGCCGCTGTTCTTTGTTTTGTCGGGAGCAGCCATCTATCATTCTCTCCAATTCCGCAATGCGGGAGAGTTTATTTCCGAACGATGTAAACGAATTCTGGTACCTTTGTTAATCCTGGGCTATTTTGTAACCTCCCCGCCGCAATCGTATCTGGATAGATTGACCAACGGACAGTTTTCCGGGTCATTTTTGGAGTACATTCCCCATTATTTTCAAGGAGTGGACATGTTTGGTGGTAACTTCCCCTGGCATGCCTTTCATCTCTGGTATCTTCTCTACCTTTTTGTCTTTTCGATTTGTCTGTTGCCATTGTTTACCTTTGATAAAAACGGCAAACCGGGGTTATTGGCAAGATTTTCCAACCTGTTTACAAATCCTTGGAGCCTGGTGTTGTTGATCATTCCGATTGTGATTATCAACGTGCTTATTGATACGAACAATCTGGGCTTTATGCGGGGAACCGGTGGCTGGGATTTGTTTTCATATATGTTTTTTCTTTCTTATGGCTATCTTGTGTTTAGCAACCCGGGAACCTTGAAAAACATTTACAGACTTACCTATCCTTTGTTGGTTATTGCCGTAGTGACATCATTAATCTCTTTATTCATCTACTCAGGAGTGATACCTAGAATCCGTGATGAGGTCTCGTGGTTCAATATCAGTCTGACCATTATCCGGGTGATTTCTTCTTTAGCCTGGATCGGTGGCTTTATAGGGCTATGTGAGAAATATCTCAATTTTAAGAATGGTTGGTTGGGTTATGCCAACCAGGCCGTGATGCCCTTTTATATTCTTCATCAGCTTTTTCTACTTTTAATCGGGTATTATGTGGTGCAATGGGAGATGCCGGTTTTGTTTAAATTTATTATTATTGCTGTGGCAGCTTTTATTGCCATCATGCTGGCATATGAGTATTTAGTGAGAAGAATAGGCTTGTTGCGGATCCTCTTCGGGATGAAGAAACCGACTTGATCGAATCCGGTGCACTGGGTAGCATGAAAATTGGTTTGCGTTTTAAAGAGTTTTTCGCAACGATTTATAACCAATTTTTAAATTGAAGGAAATCATATGAGTTTCGAGATCTGGCTGGCCTATGCATTAGCTGCCTCACTCATCCTGGTAATACCAGGCCCTACAATTATTCTGGTTATCAGCCAGGCAATGAATCACGGCCGGAAATCGGTTATTCCCCTGGTGTTTGGAGTTGTGCTGGGTGACCTCACGGCCATGGTGCTATCATTATTGGGCTTAGGTGCCATTTTATCAGTATCGGCGACCTTGTTTATCATTTTAAAATGGATCGGTGCCGTGTATCTCCTTTACCTGGGCATTACGCTCTGGCGTTCCAATCCTGATTCCAAAACACCTTTGTTGGCTCAAAAAGGATCAACAAACGGGTCATTATTCAGGAGTTCATTCATAGTAACTTCTTTAAATCCGAAAGGAATTGCCTTTTTCGTGGCTTTTCTACCGCAATTTGTTAATCCGAAAATGCCCGTACAACCCCAGTTAGTCTTGCTCGGTATTACCTTTTTAGTATTGGCAGGTATGAATGCTGCGATTTATGCGATTTTCGCCGGCCAACTCAGGGAACACCTGCAAAGCAGGCGTGTTCGCAGGTGGTTCAATCGTTGCGGCGGAACGGCCTTGATTGGTGCTGGGATTGTTACTGCCGCAATGAAACGGACTTAAGAGATGATTAAAATAGTGCCCTTTGACCCCTCCTTTTGTGATCTCATCATTGAATTAATTCTCGCCATTCAACGCAATGAATTCGGGATAGAGATCACTGCCGCAGACCAGCCGGATTTAGCCAACATTTCGGAATTTTACCAGAAAGGAACGGGCAACTTTTGGGTGGCTTTAGAGGCTGAAACGCTTGTGGGCACCATCTCCCTGCTTGATATCGGCAACAACCAGGTAGCTTTGCGTAAAATGTTTGTTAAAAAAGAATACCGGGGAGCACCTCACAATATCGCCGGTTTGCTCCTTCAAACAGCTTTGTCCTGGGCCAGAGAACAGGGAGTCGCAACTATTTACCTGGGAACCACGCCCAAATTCCTGGCCGCACACCGGTTCTATGAGAAAAACGGCTTTGATTTGATCCCCAAAGAATCCCTCCCCAGTGCTTTTCCCATCATGAAAGTTGATACCCGTTTTTATTTTTTTAATTGTAGATAACATCGTTGTTCGACTATATATCACCCCTGTTTTCGGTGTTATACGATAAGCAAATAAAAATTGCCGATATTATGAGGGCCGCAAGATTGTAAAGACGCGGGAATGGCGAAGTTGATAGTGGGAAAAAAACCATGATAGTCTATTTGAAGTTAAAAAAAATTACCCCGTGCTTCCTGGTTAACTATCAGGAGGTTTGAAAAACGTCGTTTTACTTTGAACGGCGAATTGCACGTAAACTCACCCATAATTATACAAAAACATCATGAATATTCTTGGATTTATCGATTGGTTTATTCCGGATCAAATGCGAATTAATCTGACTCGCCAAAGCAGGGCACGCATTGCCGTGAGTTTTATGTTTATCGGAGGATTACTCATGCTCCCTAATTTTATCAGGGGGTTACGTATCGGAAGGGTGGATATAGCGGTGGTGATTATTGTGGTTTCGCTGATGATGATGTTGTGCCCATTGATTATGAGGATAAGTGGTTCGATTATTATATCAGGCAATTGCATGTTGACCGCATACCTGGTGGTGATGCTGTATTTGATAGTTGATCGTGGTGGTGCGTCATCTTATTATGCTACCAATTTTATTACCTTGGTTGTTTCGGCCTTTTTGATTACTGGATTGAGAAATGGTGTGTTCTGGGGAGTTACGACCCTGCTTTTTTTGACTGGTCTCAATCTGGCAGAAAAAAATGGGTACCAGTTTCCGGAAATAAACAACGAACCGGCTTACATCAATTTAATGATGGTTCTGGCTATCGTGTCGGTTATCGGATTTATTTTTGAATGGAATGCATCAAATAATCTAAGAAGACTGGCAGCCGAGAAACGCCAACAGGAGGATGCGGCTAAAACCTTGCGAGATGTGTTGGATGAAACTAAACTTGTGATGGGAGCTGTCGCCAAAGCTGATCTGAGTAAACGAATTGAATCGGATGTAAAGGGTGATCTGGTCGAACTAAAAGAGAGTGTGAATGAAGCTTTGAGCATGCTGGGGGATAATGTGTTGCAAGTGCTTTCCATCTGCGATGAAATCAATAACGGAACGACGCAACTGTCCCACGGGGCCCAGGATTTGGCCAGTGGTGCGACGGAACAGGCCGCTGGAATCGAAGAGATGTCATCATCCATGGATGAAATCGGGGGGAAAGCGAAAGCCAATGATGACAATGCCTCCCAAGCCCGGCAACTTTCCAATCAGACGGTAAACGAGCTAAACAAGGGAAATGCCCAAATGGATGGCATGCTGGAAGCCATGCATACTATCAACGAAACCAGCTCCAGTGTGGCAAAAGTTATTAAAGTTATTGACGAAATTGCCTTTCAAACGAATTTACTGGCCCTTAATGCAGCAGTCGAAGCAGCGAGGGCTGGGAAATACGGGAAAGGGTTTGCTGTGGTTGCGGAGGAGGTTAGAAATCTGGCAGCTCGCAGCAGTGATGCCGCTAAAGATACAACCGAATTAATCGAAAATTCCTTGAAACAGGTGGAAAACGGTGTACAAAGCGCTAACCTTACGGCTGAAACATTAAAAGGCTTTGTAGAAAGCATAAACAAAGTGAACGATATCGTCGGCGAGATTTCAGCTGCTTCCAAAGAACAAACCGGTGGTGTTAACGAAATAAGCAAAGGTCTGACCCAGGTGAATGATGTGGTGCAGAAGAATTCGTCGATCTCGGAAGAATCAGCAGCGGCCTCGGAAGAGTTGTCTTCGCAGACAGACTTGTTGTATAACCTGATGCGCCGCTTTAAGCTCAGGGTCGAACAACCGGCAAAACCGAAAACAAAGACTACTGATAAAGTCAAACAGCCTACAAAACCAACAACACGGGCTGCTGATAAAACCGAACAACCGGCAAAACCGAAAACAAAGACTACTGGCAAAACGGTTCAAAAATCCGCTCAACCTCGACCACAGCCCCAAAAATCAGCACCGACTCCTCCAAAGAAAGAGCCCGTCCGGATTTTAACCAAGCAGGTCAAAGTTCCGGACAAAAGCGGACCGGAAATAGAAATTCAAAAAGAGTTTGGTTCAGCACCCATTGCGGATAAGACGTTTCAGCCCAAGCTCGAAAAGCCTTTAGAACCAAAACCGGCAACAAAACGACGGAAAATCGTATTGGACGATGAAGAATTTGGTAAATATTAAAACCAGTCCTTCCAAACCGGCTCATAACCCTGCGCCGAGATGATACCGGCTATTTCGGCCGGTGTCCTGTTATCCTCTACCTGAAACTGATCTAATCCCTGTGGTTGAACGGCATAACCACCGGGATTTGTTTTTGATCCGGCACTAAGGGCAGTAGCACCAAGTTTGATGATATGGTCTCTAAAATCCTGTCGTTCCCTTGTTGATATTGAAAGCTCTACATTTTCATTAAATAACCTGTAGGCACAAAGCAGCTGAACCAGTTCCCTGTCGTTCATTTCAATGACAGGTTGGAATCCACCGGCTGCAGGCCTGATTCTGGGAAAAGAGATCGAAAATTTGCTTCTCCAATAGGTTTTCTCCAGGTAGGACAGGTGGGCTGCTGTAAACCAGGAATCTGTTCTCCAGTCATCCAGTCCAATCAGACACCCCAGTCCCATTTTATGAATTCCCGCCATTCCCAGGCGATCCGGGGTTGATAAGCGGTACTTAAAATCACGTTTTTGCCCCTTGGGGTGGTATTCCGCATACCTGGGACCGTATGTTTCCTGGTAAATATAAACGCCGTGTAATCCTGCATCTATCAACCGTTCATAATCTTCCTGCTCCATAGGTTGAACTTCTATGGAGATATTACAGAAATAGGGTTTGATCATTTGGAAGATCTTCAGCAGGTAATCCACATTTTTAGACCCCGCCTCACCGGTAACCAATAAAACATGATCAAATCCCATCGTTTTGATAGCCTCAACCTCCAGCATTATTTCAGATAAGGAAAGCGTAACGCGTTCGATGGTATTGCCGGCATTGAACCCGCAGTAACTGCAACTGTTACAGCATTCGTTGGAAAGGTAGAGTGGGATATACAATTGAATGGTTTTTCCGAATCGCTTTTGCGTTAAACGCTGGCTTTCCCGGGCCATTTGTTCCAGATATTCATCGCCGGCGGGAGAGATCAATGCCTTGAAATTCTCCAACGTGCGTGTTCCGGTTGCAGAGAGCGCTCTTTCCACATCAGCGGACGTTTTGGAGTAAATCTCGGTTTGAATTTGTTTCCAGTTGTAGGATTGGTAAATTGGTAGAAAATTCATTTTTTGTTTTTCTATGGTTGGTTATGGGTGTTCATTGTTGCTTAGCTAGAGTTGATGGGCAAAGAGATTTGATGCAAAACAAACGAAGATATCGTAAAGCTGACTATTTGGCTTTGATTTCCGTTTGAACACCTTTGCCCATCCTACCTTCTTATTTCACTTCCCTTCCGAAGAATTGGATCAATTATTCAAAAAACCTGTCAGAGAGCTGGCGGCAGCCTCTTTTGTCGGAGCAGCCATACCCGAATCATAGGCTATTCGCCCAGCTTGCACAGCCAGTTTAAATGCCTCAGCCATTGCTTTCGGATCTCTGGCAACCGCAATGGCGGTATTAACCAGTACGGCATCGGCTCCCATTTCCATGGCTTCGGAAGCCTGGGAGGGGGCACCGATTCCGGCATCAACAACCACAGGAACATTGCTTTGCTCGATAATAATTTCCAACTGACACCTGGTTTTTAACCCCTGGTTGCTCCCGATGGGAGAACCTAAAGGCATTACAGCCTGGGTTCCCACATCTTCCAGTCTTTTGCAGATCACT
>JAKSDL010000525.1 GCA_022360105.1 Pseudomonadota bacterium | reverse complement strand
ATCGAGATGGGAGGAGATGAGGTCCGAAAAAAGGGGTTATGGAAAGATATCACAAACAAATGTTTGAACAATCTGCCCGGACTGCAAAAAGAAGGGACTGACGGAATTATCACCTCAGCCAGATTTGTGTTGCACCAGGCTTATGAATACAAAAAAACCTGTTGTATTGAATTTTTTGGCAAGAGCTTTGACGAAGCTGGCGAAGTTATTCTGGAAATCTCCAATTCGTTTGAGAACAAAGGAGAAGAAGCACTTTTCGCATTGGAACATTTTGATGAAGAGTATGTAAAAGCGATCCAATACAAAGTTAAATCCGCCAAGCGTGAAATACCAAAAGCTGTGTTGTTGATCGATATTGTGGGGCACACAGAGGCCCAGGTCGAGAGGGGGGTTGCTCAACTAAACGACCTGCTTGAAGGATATAATAATACCTTCATTTACACGGCGTCCGATGAGGAGGAAGCCAAACGATTCTGGCAGGATCGCAAACGGCTTGGAGCCATCGCTTCACGCACCAATGCGTTTAAGATGAATGAAGATATTGTTCTGCCATTGGATCGGATTACGACGTTTACCAGTTTCATAGAACAGACGAATATTGATGAGGAAAGACATAACCAAACCTCGCTAACCAAACGTCTGCAGGCATATTTGCGCAAAGCTGAACCATTGGAAACCCCGGAATGGCTCTCCGTTAAAAATGAACGATTTGAATCCCTCTGCGAAACAGCCCTGGTTGATATCTCAGCTGCGACAGGAGAGGAACTGCGAACACGCAGTATTGTCAGCCATTTGAAAAAAGACCTGATGGATCTGCTCAGGGGATACCAGCAGGTCAGCGCGAACGTGGATAAGATCTACTCTGAAGTCAGTGCCCGCTTGATTGTGATAGCCACTCATATGCATGCAGGAGATGGTAATGTTCATGTCAATATTCCTGTATTCTCCAATGACAGGGAAATGATGGACAGGGCCATGCGGGCTGCCGATATTGTAATGGATAAATCGGTCGAGCTTGGTGGCGTGGTCAGCGGTGAACACGGGATTGGAATCACCAAAATGAAATACTTGGACCAGGATAAACTGGATGATCTGGCCAAGTATCGCAAATCGATAGATCCGGAAGGATTGATGAATCCCGGAAAGCTCTCTGATCCGGAAATACCCGACCAGGTGTTTACTCCCTCTTTCAACCTGCTGGAATTGGAAGCCCGGATTCTTCAAAAAGGATCGCTGGAAAAGTTATCCGAAAGCATTGCTAAATGCATTCGTTGTGGCAAGTGCAAGGCTGATTGTTGCGTGTTTTATCCGGCTGCCAACATGTTTTTTCATCCACGCAACAAAAACCTGGCCATCGGGGCTTTGATCGAAGCGTTGTTGTACACGGCTCAACGATCGCACTCCACAAGATTTGAATCACTAAAGCATCTGGAAAACATAGCCGACCATTGCACCATCTGCCATAAATGTGTAAAACCTTGTCCGGTCAATATTGATACGGGGGATGTTTCCATTTTGGAAAGAGAAATTCTAAGCACCCAAAATTTTAAACACACTCCTTTGGCCACGAGGATGTCGTTGAAATATCTGGAAACGCGCTCACCATTTAAAAATGCCATTTTTAAGCATGTGGTATTGAGGGGCGGCAGTCACATGCAAAGAATCAGCTCCGGATTGATACGACCTTTTATACGCAGTGATCGTGTATCCCTCAAATCACCTGTTCGCTATCTGAAATCTCCAATGACGCCTGCCACACCGGCGAGTATCTGGGATTTTCTACCGGATTGTGAAGAAGATCAGGCAATGATGATTGTACCAGCTGAGGATTCGGGTAAATCGGTATTTTATTTTCCAGGTTGCGGATCGGAGAGATTATTCTCGGAAATTGCCATGGCCTCTGTTTACGTGCTGCTAAGCATTGGGGTGCGAATCGTGTTGCCTCCGCCAAATTTATGCTGTGGTTTTCCGGCCAAGGTGAATGCAAAATCGGATAGCGCCACACGTATCGCGTTGCGAAATAGTATTTTATTCAGCCAGATATCTAAAATGTTTAATTATTTAAAGCTGGAGGCATGTCTGGTCAGCTGCGGAACCTGCATGGAAGCTTTGACCGATATTGAAGGTGACAGCATTTTCAAAGCACCGATAGTAGATATCAATCGATACGCACTGGAGAATGGTCTTACGGTTAACAGCAATCAAAAGTCACTTTACCATATGCCCTGCCACGATTCACTAAAGGGAACAGCGCCTGCCCTCTTGCATACACATGGGGTTTCCCGTCTATATCAAATGCCTCACTGTTGTTCCGAAGCAGGAACCATGGCTTTGAGTCGACCGGATATTGCCGATGCATTGAGAAAAAGGAAAGCTGAAGCCATAGAACAAAGTCTTTCCAATGTTAACGGTGAGTCAACGATCTTAACCAATTGCCCTTCCTGCTTGCAGGGATTGGGAAGAAATGCCAATTCAAAGGCCCAACCGAGACATATCATCGTGGACCTGGCGATGAAAAAAGGCGGGAAGAAATGGCATAAACAGCTGAAGGAAATGTTGATTAATGTCGAAGCGGTAAGGTTTTAGGGCATTTTTGAATGATGATTTTAGATTTCAGATTTTTTACAATGTGAAAGCTGTGCGTTCGGTTATTAAATTTAAATATAAGACTCAGAACCGCCTTATACGGGGCTGATAGACTAATGGCCTAATGGATGGGCAACGAGTTGCCCATCCTGCAAATTAGCTGAAATAGAGTTTATGATCGATAAGGACAAAATTATTGAAACGGTGCTTGAACGCTTGAAAAAGCTGCCCGTGGGGCATTATCTTGATGTTCGCACTTACAAGCGAAATCGTTATGTGATGATTGTTCGTCAGGACCAGGAAAACCTGCTGGTTATTCAGAACGGTTATGAATCAAACCGCTTTCAAATCAAAAACAAAGAATTAAAAAAACTAATGAAAACCTTGCTAAAAAAGGAGTTCCCTCGAAGCAACAAGGTACGACTTTATACCATGGGTAATTTCGTGGAAGCCGAAGCTATCGGTACAAAAAGAAAGGTGTTATAAGGGGACATAAATTACAAAACAAGGGAAAAATATGTCGACAGTCATAAATATCTTGAAAATTCTGGTTATCGCCTATGTCGCCATCCTGATCCTGATGTATTTTTTCCAGGAACGTTTAATTTTCTTCACCCAACCAATTTCCAATCCATATGTAAACAGATTCGCAGAACACGAGATAACGTTTGAACACAATGGCGTTAAATTGCATGGGTGGTTTGTTCGCAAGAATGTCACTGCAGAAACTCCGTTGATTGTGTATTACGGCGGCAATGCCGAGGAGGTTTCAGGCAATTTGCTGGATCTGAAAAGCTATCCTGATTCTGCATTACTATTTATGAACTACCGTGGATACGGCAAAAGCAAAGGAAGACCTTCGGAAAAAAACCTGGTGTCAGATGCCCTGCATATTCTGGATGAAATTGTTCGTAAGGAAGGCATCGATCTTCAACACGTTGTATTGCTGGGAAGAAGCCTGGGTTCGGGCGTTGCAACGCAAGTAGCTCACCAGCGGGATGTCGGGGGAGTGATCCTGGTCACACCGTTTGACAGCCTGGCCAATGTTGCCAAGTCCCATTATCCTGTTTTTCCGGTTAAGCTGCTGATCAGGCACCCCTTCAAATCGGTGAATTTTGCGGAAACCGTCACCATCCCCGCCTTAAACATGATGGGTACAGCTGACAGGATTATTCCAAACAGGCACTCGCAGGCACTGGCTGAAGCCTGGAAAGGGGAGATGGAATCTGTAATTATCCGGCAGGCGGATCATAACAACATTCAACTCTTTCCTCAATATTGGGAGTCAATTAACAGCTTTTTGGATTCTCTGGCCCAACAGAAGTAAAACGATTCGCGTCTTGTGATCAGTCCGGTTGCTGGGCAACGAGTTGCCCATCCTGCATGCTAAATAGCCACTAAAATGGCGAATTTTCATATTACATACCCCCAAGAAATTCAAACTTCAATTTCCCCTGCAGGTTTTCGATTTTCTTAAAAACCTCCTTGAGCATTTTTTGCTCAAGACTGGATAGTCGGTTTGGATAGACGTAGTTATCCGGTGCTTTTTTTTCCTCGATGACAGCCTTTACCTGTCTAACCAGCCTTAGTTGCATCAAAAATCCGTAGGCTTGCTTCACTTCGTCGTAGTCCTTTTGATTAAGTTGCTCTGCCTTGGCCAACTGACGCAGCCTTTCCAGGGTATTGGTTTCCCAGATCCCGTTTTTTAAGGCGTATATCCGCGCAAAATCGACAATGGGCATCATGGCCCCCTTGATATCAAAAGCATTGCGATGCTCTCCTTTGGATTCCACTACGAAATTCCTGAAAAATCCCAGGGGAGGTTTGAAATGCAGGGCATTTTCAGTCAAATGCCGCAGGAATCCTGTCCAATTCCCCAATGATTCCAGCAAATGATTTTTTAGCTGGTCAACCAGGCCTTTTTCGCCAAATGCCCATTGAAAATCGAAAAAGATACTTGATTGCAAAAGATCTTCAGGAGATGCTTTATGAATCCAGTGGGTGAAATATTCTTTCCAGACAGATACAGGCTGGCACCACTTGGGGTTTTTGGCCATAATCTCACCCTTGCAGAAATCATAACCTGCCTTGTCCAGGTAGTCGCAGACCTTGTCTCCGAAGGTTAAGAAATATTCGCTTACCTTCTTAAGCGATTCTTCAGGGACATCCTCAAAAATGATAGCGTTGTCCTGATCAGTCTTCAGGGTTTGTTCCCTGCGGCCCTCGCTGCCAAGGATCATAAAAGCAAATTTGGCCGGAGGCGGCCCCAACTCCTGGAGTGTGAAGTTGATCATTTTGTTGAGAGTTACATCAGAGAGGGTAGTGATCAACTTGTTGATGTTTTGCGCCTTGGCGCCGCTAAATATCATATTTCTGATGACCAGCGGCAATTGCAGGTCTTTTTCGATAAGTTCTTCCGGACTTTTGGAGGTGCTGATTTCACGTACCAGGAAAAACGGGGAGTTTTCCTGTGCCTTGATGAAATCGTTACTGGAAATCATGCCGATTACCTTGCCTGCAGCCCCTGTCACAGGAATATGCTTGATGCCTTTTTCCATCATCATGATCAAACCCTCAAAAGCCATGGCATCAGCAGGAATAGTGATTAAGGGGACGGACATAATGTCTTCCACCTTGTTTTTTATATTATAACCGGCACTGACGACCTTTTTACGGAGATCGTTTCCGGTGACAATTCCTACAAACTCACCGTCATCATTATGAATCAGAATATAGCTGCAACCATTTTCTATCATCAGAGTGGCTACACTTTGTATTGCCAGGTCAGTTGGGCAGGTAACCATCTTTTTGTTGTAGATGTTCTTAATAGGCTGACTGTAAAGATGTAACGAATCGTCTTTTGGTTCAAATACACCACTGATAACGGTTGAATAGGTCTTGTTGAGCATTCGTTTTCCAAACGTATCGGTAAAATACTCGGAAAAGACCTCATAATTTTTACATAGTTTCAGAAAGTAACTTTTGGGAAGCAAATAGAAGTATGTTTTTTCCGCAAGCCGCAGGGTACGAACGGGAATACCATTGTTTAAGAGCATGGAAATCCCGCCAAACATTTGTCCTTCCATGAGAATGCCGCTCAGTTTCTTTTCATTATTTTCTTCAAAATATCGCTCGGCGGCCCCTTTTTGGATAATATACAGATAATCCACAGTGGATTGGCCCTGGCTAAAAAGCACTTTGTCTTTTTTATAATGAGCGATAAACACCTGCTGTGCGACTTTTTCAATTTCTTTTTCCGGCAGAAAGGAAAAGGGATCCACCTGGGAGAGAAATTGTTTAGCCTGGCTCGATATCACAATCGACGAATAGGATTCATCGTGCATCAGCTTATGATAGATTTTGGCAAAATAATCACGAAAAGGTTTGTGCCTGGCTGCAATCTTATCAAACAGGGAGGTGGGAATATTGACCAGGGTGGAATCCTGCTTGGTGATGGCTGTTCGAATCGCAACCCCGGAATTCATGATTTGGGCAATCCCGTTACACACCTGTCCCTGGCTGACCAGACCGCTGAGAATCCGTTTCCCGCCGCGATCATAAAACAGTTCAATCAGACCCTCTTTAACTATATGAACGTTTTCAAAACTTGGTTTACCCTGAACCGTTAGAATCGAATCCGCAGGTAACTCCTCTATTGCGGCAGACTGGCTGATGATTTCAAAATCTTCTTCAGGAAGAGAATTGAAGGGCTTTACTTTGGATAAAAACTCAGAAACTGTCGCATTCATAGGGGTGTCCTGATTTGGTAATAAATTCAAAAATAGCTACACTCTTGCCAGTTCAGCATTCATCGATAGGTAAATCCTCGTTACACTATCTTTACGCGATTATTGCCGACATGGCAAATGTATTGAACAGGAGGAATGATGTGACGAGTTGGTTGTATCGGGGACGAGTATAAATAATTTCGAAAACTGTCGGATGGGTGACTTGCTACCCATCCTTTTGTTTCATCAGGTCAGCCACTTCAGATTTCTAATTGTGCCGTATATGCGATCAAAGGTTTTTCCATAGGGTGGGGCGATGGCCAGGGTTATTTTGGATTGCTTGAAGACCGGTTTCATTTTGGACAGCTCTACAAAGCCTTCGTAACCGTGATAATGACCAATTCCACTGTTGCCTATTCCACCAAACGGCATATCATGCTGGGCCACGTGCATGGCACAATCGTTAACCGTCACCCCGCCGGAAACCGTATTGGTCAAAACTTCCTGTTGGAATTTTTTATTGTTTGAGTAAACGTATAAAGCCAGGGGGCGTTCATGATTGTTGATGTATTCAATAACGTCGGCGGACTTCTTATAGGTCATAATGGGTAGAAGCGGACCGAATATCTCCTCCTGCATGATAACCATATCCTCGTTTACATTTTTCACAATGGTGGGAGAGATCTTTCGATTTTCCGGGATGTAGTCTTCCCCGGGAAGCAGATTAACAATCTCCGCATTTTTAGCCCGGGCATCTTCCAGGGTATCCGTCAGCCGTTTAAAAGCCCTGTCATCAATGACGCAGGTATAGTCTTTGGTCGATATCTCCGGGTAGCGCTGTTTGACAATGGCTTTGGCTTCTTCGATAAACTGATCCACCTTGGTTTCAGGAATAAACATATAATCCGGTGCCACGCACATCTGACCAGAATTGATCAGTTTTCCGTGCATGATTCGGGCAGCAGCGGTTTTGACATCAAAATCATCTCCCAGAATCGTGGGAGATTTTCCTCCAAGCTCCAGTGTAACCGGAGTCAGGTTTTTAGAGGCAGTTTCCATAATCGTTCGACCCACCGCTGGTGAACCTGTGAAAACGAGATGATTGTAAGGAAGAGATGAAAAATCGTTTGCCCCCACACCTGGCAGAAACGCTACCAGGTCTTCGGAAATGGCGGCGGAAAAAAGCTGCTTTAGCAATTTTGCCAGGTTTTGCGAGTTGGAAGCCAGTTTTAACATGACCCTGTTTCCAGCCGCTATAGCGCTGGTTAAAGGACTCAGTGCCAAAAACAGGGGGAAATTCCATGGAGTGATAATACCAACAACTCCCTTTGCTTGCGGCATGATTGTGTTTGATCCACCGGCAAACAGAAGGGAGACATGCCGTTTTTGAGGCTTCATCCATTTTTTCAGTTTTTTTAAGGTGTAGCGAATACCCAGTATCGCCGGTGCTATTTCGATTATTCTCGTTTCGTGATAGGAACGGTTGCCGAAATCAGCTGAAATGGCTTCACAGATGGCTTCGTCATTTTCCAACAAGAGTTTTTCAATGGCTTTTAGAGTCTCTTTACGTTCCTTGTAGGTGATAAGCGGCTGCTTGCTATAGGCGGCACTCAATTTGTTAAATGTTTCAGCAGCCGGATTACCCTGCAGAGCGCTGTCTGCTTCCAATGGTTTGTTCATTTTTTTCTCCGTCTTTTTGTCGGGTTGACAGATACATTTATCTTTAAAGAATCCAGCCGGAAAAGAGGAAATCTTTGCCTTTGTCGATCGGGCGGGAATGTATAGATTTAGAGTATAGCCTGCAAATTTTGTACTAGCAAGTCTAATTTTGTTGGCGGGATTCCATTGGTCGGAAGTCTTTTGTTTTCTCGAGTTGAACCATCAGGTTCAATAGTTTTTCCGGAGGTGCTTTGATCTTTCTGTTTACCAGGTCAAACCAACATGCGTTGGAAAGTACGGTGGCTACAGTGTTTTTTTGCTCATTCTTAAAAATATTGAAAAACCTGAATCTACTTCCATCTTCATTTATTCCCTGCAGCTGAAGTTTTACTGAGAATCCCTGGTACATCATAATTTCATTAAAATACCGGATATGATCATCCAACACCACAGGACCTATCTGTAGCTTTTTAAAATTGGACATGGAAAAACCATGGCTTTTAAAGTAAAGCAGGCGGCAATCCGCAGAATAGTCCAAATAAGCCGTGTTTTTCATGTGCCCGTTAAAATCCATATCAGCCCATCTAGCCTGGAATTCGAAAGTTGCATTGTTTGTCATTGTGTTGTGCTCCCTTAGTTGATTTTAAATTCTTAGTTTTATTCAGCAATGTTCGAGTAAGCTTTTGTATTACAATGGTTGCTATTTTGGTGAAATTTTAACTGAACATAAGTAGTAACAATGTGAATTTTTAACTCTATTTTAGAGTTTTAAGTTAGAATAAGAATAAGAGATGTACTGCATCATACAAAGTGATGAACTCTGCTTGTAGGGCGAATGATGACAAGTATCGGGGGGATTGCGTCAGATTATTGAGGTAGGTTGCCAGACCGATTACCGTTTTTATTGGAAGTCCGTCCCTAAAACGAGTTGTTTAAACCATAGATTTCCCGGAAGATTTACCAGTCTTGTTCATATCATGACTCAATGAATCCAGCCTGGTTTTTCCGGTCATTTTCACAGAATAAACAGTATAACCCGCGGTAAGGAATGCAGCGAGAAAATATATGGATTGTAAAGCGGTGGTTGGGTCGTTCAGATTCAAGGTGATGATGCCGATAACTGCGAATACGATGGCAATTGAAGCCTGGGAATAGTAGCTTTTTTGAATCAGATAGTGATACCGGAGTTCTGATTTTGCGATGTCGAAAAACCGTTTGTTGAAAGTAAGCCTGAACAGGGAGGTGAAAAAAGAGATCAGGACCAATGCTACGAATAGGCTAACCAGGCTTTGATCACCGTCGATTGATCCTCTCAGCCACCAGGAGGCGGCGTATAGGAGAATGCTGAATCTGAAAAACAAGGTTTTGGGTAAGCGATCGATCGAGTTTTTAATGATGAAGAAGAGAATAGTGAACAATACCATCAAACCAATGACCAGCAAACCCAGATCCCAAAAGCTTTCCTTGACGATCAGAAACATCGAAATCATCCAGAAATAGCTTTCAAGATAAAGAAACAGTCCATCCAGCAGGAATACCGGTTTTGAATGGTGGGTGTCTTTGAATCTCAATATGTCAGCCAGTCTTGTGGGTTTTATTTGAACCAGTTCCGGTGAATGACTTGCCGATTGGCGGGAAAAGAAAAATGATAACGCACCAAGACCGGCAATTATCGTTGAGAAAAGAAACAGAGAGTTAAACCCGAGGGTATCAAGGGTTAGGCCTCCCAGGAAAATGCCTGATTTCAGAAACAAGGCGACAATGATCTGCAGGTTTCCAAATTTCTTTCCGGAATTAGAGGGTTGAATGGTGTCGAAAAAAAGGACACGCTGGGTGGTCCAAAACAATCCGTTGTAAGCACCGTTTAATAGTCCAAAAATAAGAAAGGCAAATGGGGTTTTATCCAGAAATACCACCGCCAGCAGCAAGATTTCCAATATAAACGAAATCAGCACGAACCCTTTGAGGGTGATATTCCGGCGCAACCTGTCCCAAACCCAGAGAGTGATGCAAAATCCCAGTCCGGTTAAAGCGATGAAAAAAGAGATATCGGAAAACGAAGTCCCCGTTTTCCAGAGGTAAACAGGAAGGTAAAAGGGGAATAAACCGATCAGGAAGGAATGGATACCGATGAATTTATAGATGCCTGTGGAATTCGATTTCATTTTGGAAGCAGTTGTCAGTTACCGGCTGTCCATTGCCGGTTTGTGGACATTTAGTCTTGTCACCCTTGCATTGGTCGGTTTTTAATACAAGTTAAGTATTCTCTTCATTTAAATTGGATTAATTCTCTGGATGAACGGCAGGGCGGGGCTACGACCCCGCCGATAAACTCTTGCAATGCTAAACTCCGGGAAACCCGGAATAGATGTAATGTATAGGTACGACCTTATTTGACTTTTATTGTCTATTCTCCCCAATCCAATCCCCCGGCGGCCCCGTAGGGCCGCCCTGCCGTCCTGATTACCGATTAATAAAAGATGTAGGACGGGCAACTTGTTGCCCATCAACCAGTGAAGATGATAAGCGTTAGTTTCAACTTCAATGTTCAATCTCTTATGGGCTTTTACAGATCCTTCACTGCCGTTGAGGATGACATACAATCCGGTTTCTCTGAACGCATTGATGCTTTCTTGGCCCCACCCGACTGCAATTCCGAGTAAGCCATAAAAACAGGCTAAAACACCCCGGAATCCGCCAATTCGATGGAATCCAAGGTTTGGTAGTACTGCTCCAGGCTTTGTCTCTGGCCGTACCTGGGATAATTGTGCATTTTAAGGTAGGGTCTGGAATTCAGTTCCAGAAAAATACATTTTTGTGATTTGTAACCAGTCTCTATGCCTTTTTCGAAAATCACATCGATTCCAAAAATACTGGCGTTAAAGGCATCCAGGATTTTTAGAAACAATTCCCTGTTTTCAGGTGCCACATGTTCTTTGTCGATGGTTTCAACAATTCCGCCGGGGGCCAGGGCAATTTTGTTGTAAAGCTCGACTTGCTCTGATTTTTGCGGGATTGTATTGAGTGTCATTCCCTGCTTTTTCAAGTATTTTTTGGTTCTGTTATTTTTTTGGATGGGATGGATAACCGGATGAAGCCTCATGGCTTTGCGAATGCTGTTCTCCTGGTCGATCAATTCGGAAATGGTGGATTTGCCATCTCCGATGACAAATGGCGGATATCTCCTGATCACCGACATCAGGTCGCCTTTTACAGCGACGACCCGATAATTTTTACCTTTAAGGTATTGCTCGATAATGGATGTGGGCCACCAGATCTTGACCAGGATTGCTGCTTTCCATAATTCCCGGTAATTTGTGATTGGAAAGTGACTGCCCCGTGAATACCCGCTGACGTTAGGTTTTATGACAACCGGGAATCCATGCTCTTTGACAAATTGCACTGCCTTAAATGGGCTTAAAAATTTCATGCCCTGGGCATGAGGCATGTTTTCCCTTTCGAAAGCTGCCCTGGCTTGAAGTTTGGTTCTGCTCTTTTTTCTCACCTCCAGGGTGTTGTAATCGCTGCAGCCATCCATAAAGATCTTGCTGATCCAACGATAGATGAGTTTATTCAGTTTCTTCATGATTTCACTTTATAGTGCATGATCAGCTTTTTGAAAAAAATGCCCTCTTCCTTTTGCCCTTTAAACAATCCGGCTGTATTTCTGGCCAGGTGCACCATGGCGTGTTTAATGAATTTTGCCTTTTCCCGCCATGGGATAACCTCATCAAGCAGATTGAGAGGCATGGGGGTAAACAAATTGATTTCAACAATATGAAAGTTACCGGCCAGAAGTTCAACCTCCGAATCTGCTTTCAATGCTGCTCGGGCCATTCTGAAATGCCCCACCCTGCTGACATGCTCCCAAAGTTGTGCCAGCTCATCCCTGGTAAACTGAGGTGTGCGGTCAATATAGGAAGAAAAAATATTATGAACACCGTTGATCGGGTATTGACTTTCCTTGCTGTTTTTAACTTCAGTCACGGAAAGAACGGCAGCTTCATGCGGATTAGCGGCATCACGAATATAAAAGACTTCAAATTCCCGGGATTCGCGGGCTGCCTCCTGGACCAGGTAAGTGAGGTCACTGTTTGCGGTATTTTTGCGGATTTGTTTCAATTCGTTTAAGTCGTCAGCCCTGAAGATCCCATATGAGTTTTGACCCCATTCCGGTTTTAAAAAAACCGGAAATTCAGCAGGAAAATAGGCTTCGTTATCCAGGTACTGTCCTAATCGCCAGCGAATGGGTATCAGCCTGTTAATATCGTATTTGGAATAGATGCCTTTCTTTTTATTGAAGTATTGTGCATTTAATTGAAAAAAGCGCCAAGGATTGGTCCTCAGCCTCAGGCAGTTCACAATATACCAGAACATCATTAAATATCGTGTCATAGCCTTTAAACTCCTATTCTACGAAATATTATACACCACCCCCTTAAGAGCATCATCCGAATAAACATGCAGGCTTAAGCTGCTTTGTACTGCGGTTATCTTATGAATAGCGTTATCAAATGTATCGGGATTACCATTGTGATAGGAATAATCACCGGCCCGGTATTTCAAGGTGCTAACCTGCATTAACTTCTTGTTATCTCGAATGAAAAATCGTTCACTCAATTCTCCTTCAATTAAGTACAGGAAAGAATAGCGAGGGTGCCCATGAATCGGTGTGGAGGCACCTTTGTCCCAGCGGGCTATCACTATCTCAAATCCGGTTTTTTCTCTTAACAGCGTGGTTCGTGTGTAAGACTGTTTCATCACGGGAAAGTCGATAGTATTCAGGCGGTGTACAGCGAAAAAATCACTGAGAATAGCCAGTGTTTTTTCCGAGTCGTATTTTTTATCGGCCACCTGTTGCAACACACGCGAAAACACACCGTTTGTAGTAAAGCGTGGAGGGGTCTGTAATTGACTTTGAATGGCTGTTTTCAGATTGTTCATATTTCCTCCAGAAGAGCTTTTCCGGATTGAACAACATCCCGGAAAAAGGAGCGTACCGTATCTTTGGTACTCACCGGATTAGTGATTAGCAATCGCAGGCATAAGTCAGAGCCGATATATCCGAATCCGACCAGATTTACGGCATCTCGATATAGCCTGGTTCTGAGTTTCAAGTTAAAATCGTTACTGGAGACACCATAAGGCGTTTTAAACCGGAAGCAGGTATTGAATGATTCCCTGGGCACGACCATCTCCAGCTCTGGCGTTTCCTCTACCAGTCGTTCCGCATATTTGCTTAACTGCAAATAGTGTTCAATTCTGCGGGCAAATCCTTTTTGACCAAAAAATTTCCAGTCGAGAAACCATTTCAGGGCATCCACCCGTCTACCGCATTGCAGTGAAAACGAACCCAGGTTGTATTCTTCTTTTTCAGATTCCTCCCTGAAAATATAGCTGGCATCCCCGATGCTACAACTCTGTCTCAAGGCACCGGGATGCTCGTTCAGAAGCAAGACATTGCAAACCAGGTTGGTGCCCGGCATCTTGTGAAAATCAAAGGTAAAAGAATCTACTTCTTCTATTCCCGAAAGATATTGGGCCCTGGTTTTGCGACTTAATACTGCTGCTCCACCCCAGGCTCCATCTACATGTAGCCAGAAATCGTACTTTTGCCGGAGCTTCAGCAAATCCTTGATAGGATCATAAGCGCCTCTCACAGTTGTTCCGGCAGTTGCTCCCACAAAAAAGGGCATGCTTCCCTGCTTTTGAATGGTTGCGATCGATTTTTCCAGAAAGTCGAGTTGCATTCGTCCCTGTTCATCGAGCGGAACCTTGATCAAATGATCCGTGCCAATTCCCAACAAAGCTGCGGCCTTGTCCATGGAGTAATGAGAATCGACTCCCACGTAAGCAAACAGTTCCCTGCTTCCAAACAGACCTTTTTGTTTTGCATCCCGATTAACACGATCTCTGGCTGCCATCATGGCAATCATGTTAGCGTTGCTGGAACCAGTGGTCATTTGACCTTCACCATTCTTAAACCCCACCAGATCCAGCATCTCATTGATCATATACTTTTCAATGACTGTTGAAACAGGAGCGGACTCATAAGTACAGGCTGAGGTATTGGTAACAGCAGTGATAATCTCACCAACGACGGAGGGAAGGTTGGCTCCGGACCACATTCGGTTCACAAATTTGGGGTGATTGGTTTTCAAGGAGTATCTCAAATAGTCTTCAACCCATTTAAAAAGTTGATCCCAGTTTAACGGATCACTGGGGGCCGCCGGATCGATTATCCCGGTCAACGCCTCGGGTGGATGGTATTCCACAAATGATCCTTCCGCCCGGGCAGAGTGGTAAGTCTTCACCAACTCGTTCAACCGATCAAACACCTTAATTTGTTCCAGCTCCGGATTCATCTATCTTCTCCAGGCGTGGAATTTTTCAAGAAATGCCATTAATTTCTTGGGAACGTGATCTTTCCTCCAGTTACCGGCTGCATATTTGTTGGCTTCTGCCAGGGTCGGATAGATGTGGATGGTACCAAGAATTTTGTTTAAACCAAGGTTGTGCTTCATGGCCAAAACATATTCGGAAATCAAATCCCCGGCATGGGTTCCGACTATGGTAACCCCCAAAATCCGGTCTTTGCCGGGGACGGTGAGCACCTTAACAAACCCGTGATCTTCACTGTCGGCAATAGCCCTGTCCAGATCATCAATGCCGTATGTCGTTACTTCGTAAGGTATGTTATTTTCTTTGGCCTCCTTTTCGTTGAGCCCTACTCTGGCGACTTCCGGATCAGTGAAAGTACACCAGGGAATAACGCTGTAATCTGCCTTGAACTTTTTATAAGGACTGAACAAGGCGTTTACTGCTGCATACCAGGCTTGATGACCGGCAGTATGGGTAAACTGGTAAGGTCCGGCAACGTCTCCGCAAACGTATATGTTTGGGTATTTGGTTCTTAAGAATGGATCGCTCTTTATCACACCGGGGCGCACGGTTTCTATTCCCAGCTCCTCAAGGCCGAATCCTGTCGTGTTTGGTTTGCGACCAACAGCGACCAGGACCTCATCAAAAGAGATGCGCACATCGTTTCCCTGGTATTCGCATACCAGAACTTTTTCTCCATTTTCGACCAGAAACTCTTTGGCTTTGTGATCGGTCATGACATGCACACCATCCTCTTTGAACCGCTCGGTAACAATATCAGACACTTCCTGGTCTTCCCGAATCAGGATCTGCGGCAGCATTTCGATCTGGTAAACCTCGGAACCGAGGCGTGAAAAGCACTGGGTCATCTCACTGCCGATAGGCCCCCCGCCCAACACAACCAGACGTTTGGGAAGAGTGCGAAGTTCCCAGATATTGTCGCTCGTGAGGTAACCAACCTTTTCTACACCCGGAATAGGAGGGACAAATGGACGAGCCCCGGTAGCGATAATGATACTGCGCGTGGAGTACAATTTATCACCAACCTGAATGCGATACGGATCGATAATTTTCGCTTCACCAGTGATACATTCAACTCCCAGCTCAGTATATCGTTCAACGGAATCGTGAGGTTCCACCTGTTTGATGACCGATTGAACACGATCCATTACCTCACTGAAATCGTAGTCCACGGAGGCATCTTTAAAACCAAAATCTTTTGCCCGCCTGGCATAAGAAAGCATCTTGGCAGAGCGAATCAGCGCTTTGCTGGGGACACAGCCTGTATTTAAACAATCCCCGCCCATTTTGTGCTTTTCAACCAAGGCTACTTTTGCCTTGACAGCGGCTGCAATATAAGAAGAGACCAGGCCTGCCGAACCTGCTCCAATCACCATCACGTTGTAATCGAAACTTTTGGGTTTTTTATATCTTAAAGGGTTGACTTCTGACATATTTATTCCGTTTTTGAATTGTGAAAATGAGACAACCGAATGGATTGAATTAAGGCTGTAAAACCTTATAGAATTTGCCCTAGGCGCAAAACTGCAATAATCGGTCCTTGGGCTGTGGATTGTTTTGTTGATGATTTTAGACTTGACTATTGATTTGCTTCACTCTGATGAGTCCGGCCATAATCAAATTGCAAATAACCGGTTCAATTCAAAATCGCATTGCGGATAACCCTATGTTTCAACTTATTTAATGAGTCATTTTACCCAGATCCTGGTGAGACAATAATGTAATTTGAGACAGGTGAGCAATTGAGTTATTGAAAACAAACGATAAATCACTCCATGTGATCTATTTATTGCACTTAAACCTGCTTCATGATAATGAGCACATAGATAGAGCTTTCCATGCAAGCACCAGAATCATTATTTAGTGCCTGAACGAAAACCAATTTAGCCCATACCAATAAAAGCGTTAAAAGCAGCTTGGTACTTCGGAGTTAAGTGCTTTCAGCAATCAGCTCTCAGCCGACTTTTGCTTGTAATTGTAATGTTTTAAGCTGACAGCGTGACTCCTCAAGCAGAATTCCGGCATCTGGCATAAGGCTGGATAAGGGGTTAGCGATTTTCCGTTTAGGCACTACTCAGGCATGGAGTTTAACCAACCTGACACGGAGAAATATCATGAAACATATGCTGATAAGCTTAACCGGTTCACTTATTTTAATAATGACCTCACTGACACTTTTCGGACAGGATGATTCGCAGTTTTTGACATATCGACAAAAATTGATGCAATCCAACGCCACACATATGGGCGCAATAGGTCAAATCATGCAAAAAGGGCTGCCTTTCAAAAGTCATGTAAGTTCTCATGCCACCGTCATACAGCAAAACAGCATGTTGTTTGAAGAAGCATGGAAAAAGAAAATTACCGATGGCAAAACAGACTCCAAACCGGAGGTCTGGACCAATTGGGCCGGTTTTGTCAACGCGGCCAAGGCATCAAGCAATGCTGCTGCTGAATTGGCAAGAGCCGGTGAAGGTCAAATGATGGATAAAATGAGAGCGCTGGGCGGAACGTGTGGCAGCTGTCATCGAAATTTCAGAAAACCGAAATCACAACGATTCAAACGGTAGCACTGCGTCGGGATTTTCAGCACACAGCTCTGGATAAACAAAATAGATCAAAGGGATGCCAAACATGAAGATTGAATTAACAAAAGTTCGAAAAGTACGTTTACCCGGTTTATTTTTGTTTATCTGGCTTGTATCAGGCCTTGTCACTGCAAATCCTGGTTTTGCTCAGCAAGTGAAACGAGGCGAGTACATTTTTCGCGCTTCCGGCGGCTGCAGTTGTCATACGGTTCCGAATAGCAACAATCAATACCTGGCAGGTGGCAGGGCGTTAAAAACTCCTTTCGGGGCCATTTACAGCACCAACATTACTCCTGACAAAGAAACCGGAATCGGAACCTGGACGGAAGCCGACTTCATCAAATCAATGACCAAAGGCGTCAGAAAAGATGGTGCTCATCTCTTCCCGGTGTTTCCCTACACGTCTTTCACAAAAATTACGACAGGGGATCTGAAAGATCTTTATGCTTTCATGAAGACGATCAAACCGGTACCAATGGAAAACAAGGATGATGAATTGTTCTTTTTGTTTAAATGGCGGTTTGGCCTCCTCTTTTGGAAATTGTTGAACTTTAAAGAAGGATCATTTGAGGCGGACAGTGCTAAATCTGACATATGGAATAGAGGCGCCTATCTTTCGGAAGCTTTGGCGCATTGCAGTGAATGCCACACTCCCAGGGATATCAGCGGTGGTTTAAAAAACAAACTGTTATTCTCCGGCTCCGTCGAAGGACCTGAAGGAGAACCCGCACCCAATATTACCCCTGATCCTCAAACCGGTGTAGGCGATTGGGAAAAAGACGCCATGACCTGGTTTTTACAAACCGGTCAAAAACCCGATGGAGATTATACCGGCGGACTCATGTCCGAAGTTATCAACGAGGGTTACCAATACCTGAGTAACAAAGACCTGGAAGCGATCACGGAATTTATCTTTTCCCTGGATCCTATCCACAGCGAACTCAAGAAAGAATAAACGGTCTGTTATTGCTGCTGTATTGCCTTTTTCCGTGATTTGATAAAACAGGCAACGGTTTTTTCAATATCTTCCTTAGCTGTTTTCCAGGAGCAGACACTAATCCTGATCACTGGCCGGTCATTCCAAGTGGAACCTCCGCACCAGCAATCTCCGGATGATTGAATGTTCGCCAGGGTAGCGGTGGTTTGATCCGATGTTTCACAAGACACCAAAACCTGGTTGAATACCACGTCATTGTGAATGGTGAATCCGGCAGTTTTAAGCTGGTCAGCCAGTTCTTGAGCATTGTCGCACAAACGATCCACCAACTCCTCGATGCCTTTTCGTCCCAGGTATTTCATGGTCGCCCACAACTCGACAGCTCTGGATCTGCGAGACATTTCCGGTGTATAAAGCATGCTGTCTCGATGTTCGCCATATTGAATGTAAGAACCAGAGGCCTGCATGGCTTCGACCAGAACTTCCGGATGTTTGCACAATACAATTCCGCAGTCGTAAGGCGTGTTGAGGGTTTTGTGACCATCTACCGACCAGGAATCCGCCTTTTCCAATCCCTTGGTCAAATGTCTAAACCTGCCGGAAGCCTCAGCCCATAAGCCAAAGGCACCATCGATATGCACCCAGGCCTCGGCTTTATTCGCTTTGTCACAAATCTCTTCCAAAGGATCAAAAGCTCCTGAGTTAACATTGCCGGCCTGGACAATCAACAAAGTTTTGTCGTCCAGCTCGGGAAGCTGAGAGGAGATCATGCGCCCCTGATCATCCACCGGAACGGTTTCAATATTCTCCCTGCCAAAGCCAAGCAAAGCCAAAGCCTTAAAAACCGTGGCATGAGCCTGGGTACCGGCGACAACCCGAATGGGAGGGGCTCCCGCTATTCCTTTTTGATTAACATCCCAGCCCTGCCTTTTGAACAGTTCGAGACGTCCTGCGGCGAGTCCGCACATAGTCGCTGTGGAGGTGCCGCTAACCAGACCCGCAACTGTTTCCTCCGGTAAACCAAACAGCTCCACCAGCCATTGTTCGCAGATCTCTTCCAGTTTGGAAACAATGGGAGAAATAACATACAAAGCCGGATTCTGGTCCCAGACAGCAGACAACCATTTTGCAGCCAGGGCTGCCGGATATGAACTGCCATTCACAAATCCAAAATACCTGCCGCCAGTCACGGTGACGCTGGCAGGTGAGCCGACATCATGCAGCAGTTTCAAAAGATCATGAGCACTGCACATGTTGGCGGGCAATGGTTCCTGAAAACGGTTCAAATCGTCAATGGCCTGGTCAGTCGGGTTGACATGTCTGTCATAGGCCGTTGACATGTAATCACAGGCAAAGTCTTTTGCCGTTTCAAACAGTTGTTTATCACTGTCGCTAAAACGAGGATTAAATCTCTTGTCATTTTCGGTCATCAGGATCACTCACTTAAAATTCAATATTCAGAAATCAGCTCTCAGCCGGTTTTGCTTGTCATTGTACTGTCTAAAGCTGACGGTTGACAGCACGTTAACCTTCAAGCTGAATTCCGGCATCTGACACAAGGCTGGGTAAGGGTTCAGCGATGTTCCGTTCAGGCACTAGTTATCCGGCAAACTTGCCATATGAGAACCTCGTCATGTTATTTTACATTTTATAAGGCCTGTCAACCACTATATTGTAATCATTACAATAACAGACTGGGACATCTATCAATTAGTTTCTGAACAAAAACCAATTCAACCCATACCAACAAAAGGTTTAAAAGCAGTTTGGTACTTCGAAGTATAGTTCTTTCAGCATACAGCGATCAGCCGATTTTTTGCTTATCATTGTAATATGTTAAGCTGAACGCTGAACGCTGACGGCTGACAACAAGTTATTCTTCAAGCTGGATTCCGGTACCTGACACAAGGCCGGATAAGGGTTTAGCGATGTTCGATCCAGGCAGCAACTAAACATGCTGATCGTTGCAACAAACGGATTTTTAGATAGAACGTTCGTTCTAGACTATTGTTCTTTCTGGTTTTACAAATGACTTAAGTATGATACCATTTAGAATGATCCTCAAGCCGGCAAGTCAGTCGGGAAAGTTAATTCATTGCGGCAAGCATATAACCGGATATAGATGCATTTATTCCGGTTAATAATAGGATTCATAAATTCAATTCGCCAAAATTGGCACTATTGGTGCTGGCAATCTAATACCCTAAAAATAAAAGGGGTTTTTATCCTGGTATGAGCCGACTTGTAAATAAGTCGGGTTATTATCTCTTTTTAGGAATCAAAATGTTGATAATGCCATTGAACAAGCTGTGAGTTATACACAACTGTGTTTACACCTGAAGGAGAATTGTGATAAGCGAACCGCTTTATAAAAAATATTTCCAGGGTCTGATTTCAGGCGACAGGAAGGGTTGTCATGACATTGTGCAGGATTTACTGGATCAGAAGATCGGTGTTTATGATTTGTATATTAACCTGTTTCAAAAGGCGCTTTATGATGTTGGCAGACTTTGGGAAAGCAATAAAATTTCTGTGGCAATCGAACACCTTGCTACTTCTATCACAGAGGGATTGCTGAATCTTTCCTATCCCATTATTTTTTCTTCCGAGCGGGTAAACTATTCTGCAGTCGTTACTTGTGTGGAGGAGGAATTGCATCAGATTGGTGCCAAAATGGTTGCGGATATTTTTGAGATGAATGGATGGGATAGCATTTTTCTCGGCTCAAACACACCTTCTCTTGAACTGCTGAAACTGATAGAAGAGAAAAAACCCGATTTGTTGTGCTTGTCTATGAGTATCTACTTTCATCTGCAGAAATTACTTGAAACTCTGGCACTGGTGCATCATTCTTTTCCGGAACTACAGATCATCGTAGGTGGGCAAGGTTTTAGGTGGGGTGGGATAGAGGAAGTTTCAAAGCTAAGCAATGTCCATTTCATAGGGTCTTTGCCTGCACTGGAAACCTTCATCAACCAAGCATAGCATGGAAAAACTGCTTTCCGACCCGATTATTATTCCTTATCTAAAGGACCAAATAAATGTATTGGTTTTCATCATTGATCGTAAAGGCAACATTCATTTTTCCAACCACTATGCTCAAGAAATACTAGGACAAGAACTCCTTGATCGTGCAAATTGTTTTGAGGATTTATTTGTCGACTTTGTTGAAAAACCGGACTTAACCAAGCTAACTGCTGATCCTCACTCTTCTCAAATGCTGCAGCTAAAGACCAGTAATCATGTTCCCCAGACCTACTACTTTAATTTTCTTGAAAAGGACGAATATATTCTGGTTTTTGGTCAACAAAATGAAAAGGAACACAACCTGTTGCATACCGAGTTGCTTAGAGCTAATGCTGAAGTCAATAACCTGGTTCGGGATTTACAAAAAAGCAAAATCAAAGCATTGGAGTTAAATGAGCAGAAAAACCAGGTAATTGGTATTGCCGCTCACGATTTGAGAAATCCGGCCGGAATTGTTTTCCAGTATAGTGAGTTTTTATTGGACGAGATGTCTGAAAACCTTTCGGAGCAGCAGCAGGAGATTATTCATTATATCCGAAATTCGGGTCAGTTCATGTTAACCCTGCTTGATGATTTACTGGATGTCTCGCAAATTGAAGCCGGCAAATTGGACTTACAGGTGAGTGCAGTTGATACCCTGCCTTTTATAAGAGAAATTGTCTCGCTTAACCAGGTTTTTGCCCATAAAAAGGGTCAACGTTTACTATTTTCTTCAAGCGGTGACCCGGGAACAGCCAGTTTTGATCCCACGAAGATTACCCAGGTCTTAAACAATCTAATATCCAATGCCAGTAAATACTCTCCTGCGAAATCGGAAATCCATGTTAAGCTTGAACAAAATGAACGGCATTTGGTCTTCTCCGTCAGAGATTCCGGTCCCGGAATTCCGGAACATGAAATAGGCGATTTGTTTAAAGCCTTCCAAAAAAGCAGTGCGAAAGCTACTGGCGGAGAAAAAAGCGTCGGTCTTGGGTTGGCCATTGTCAAACGGATCATTGAAGGTCACAAAGGAGAGATTGCTGTTCAATCGGAGTTGGGTAAAGGGACGATCTTTTCTTTTTCCCTACCCGTTAAAATTGACTATAAATCAAAGAATGACGCAATTGGTAGCAGGTTCAACGGGAATAAAATTGGAAGCTCCGCAAAGAAAAAAGAGCAAACTAAGCAAAGTGGATTAATTGAGCAAAAAACGGTATGGTTAGACCTGAAGGTTTTTGAAGAATTAATCAGTGTTGATAAAGAGACGTTGGAGAATTTATTCAATACTTATGTGGAGCAAACATCAAAATCGATAGAACTGTTGAAAAATCAAAAAAAGGGCCAGCAAGCTTCACAGGCAATCGCTATGTTAGATCAGATTAAGGGAGCCAGTGCAAGCCTGGGGGCTATGCAAATGGTTCAAATTTGTGATCAATTATTGTCAGGTCTAGGTCGATCTGATGTCGGTATCTTAAAGGGTTATGTGGTTACGTTAGAGGCTTTGTTCAAGAAAACAGTGAAAATCATACAAGACCATCTACATTCAAAACATTCCGAATAATCAATAAAAGTGAGATTCAATGGATCTAAACCATTTGATGGAAACAGCCCAGCAGCTTAAACAACCGAATGCGGAGTCAGTTGCTGAATATTCCCGACAAAAGGACCATTTGCTTTCCCAAATCAATCGCCTGATGTCCGAAAGGGAAGACATAGAAACAATGATAGGAAAGGGCAACCATGCAATGATGCGCGATAATCATCACAACCATATCCAGTTTATGGAATCTGTTTTTCTCTTAACCAAACCGGAAGTATTGGTGGAGACAGTTGTCTGGGTTTTCAAAGTATATCGTTCCCGTGGATTTTTACCTACTTATTGGGCTGCGCAGCTCAGTAGCTGGAAAATCGTGTTGGAAAATGCCCTTTCCAACAAGGCATTTGCCGAGATATGGCCCTTTTATCAATGGATGATCGTCAATACGCCGGTTTTTTCAAAACTTAGCGAATAATAACCTGTGCTTGGAGAGCGCGGTTGGATACGAACTGCCGTTTACAGATCAAAATTACCTGCCACCAGTCATGTTGATTGCTGCCGGAGAGCCTTGTTGGTGCAGCAATTCTAACATTTCTTCTACATTGCCTTTTTTGAAAGGCATGGTCTCTTCGAAATTGCTCAAGTTTTAAGTGGCCTCATCCATATAGTTCGCAACCCGATCTTTGGATTTTAATTTTTCCGCCGGATTGTTGTCTTTTAAACTATGGTTTTCTATTCATATGTCAAAGATGGCATATACTCGATTAGCAAAGATCTCTAATTTCATGAAGTCATTGATTTTAAATTCTAAGGTTCTCAGGATGTGTTTGACATAACAGGAAGGTCAGGATATTTCATGAACTTAAAAGTCGCCATTTTAAATCGACCTCCCCCCTATGTTCAGGAGAATATCCTAATGTTTAAACATCAATACTTTTTTTTCTCAATCTTGCTGACAGGCTTATGTCTGTCACCTCAGTTTTCGTATGCAGAACTTTCGGTCGAGCCTCTTCTGCCCACCGGCAATTTGTCAAATTCTAATTTGACATATGTTCCCTACCCGATGAAAACAGATGAAAAGAGGGTCTATTCTAATCTATGGTACTATAATTCTCCAACGGATTATGACAGTGTTTCCTACAAGCGAACAGGGAATGAAATAACCGTCGGATTTGATTACAAAGCAAATGCAGGTTATCTGTCTTTTGGGATTGAACAGAATACATATGAGGAAGTAAGCACAGGATGGGATAATGATACGACGGACTTAGAACGAGAATATACTTATCAGGGTCGGGATTACACAGTTGAGTATATTCATGAAGCGGATAATGATTTAATCATTGGAGCTCTTGTCAATTATAAAACGAGAAAAAAGACACGAGTAGATTCTGCCAACAATATGAACACGGACAGGGGAACTGCTAATTTAAGTTATGTGGATTACTCATTTTTTTCAAAAAAGGAAATTGGAGATAACTATTCATTGGGAGCACTTATTTCTCCACCTTTGGACCATTCCGTTGATTATGATGGAGATTTTAAGAACAATGAATACTCGGTTAGTCGTGGATTTCACGCTGATTTTGCCATTGGCTATCAAGTAAAAAAATACACTTTGCAGGTTAAAGGGCATATCGCTATAGAACAGCCGAAAACATTGGATGGGCAGCAGCTGGGAATCTCTGTTTTCGGAGAGAGGCTAATCAGCAAACATTTGTCTGCTGAGGGTCAGATTTATCTACTCAATGAAAATGAAGTTGTGTTCGAAGGGAAATCGGCAAAAAAATCTGAAACCAAAGAGATCCTATTAGGATTAAATTACAACATAAGCCCATTCACACTCTCTCTGGATATCAGAGTCAAACAATATACGTCTGAAGATGTCAACACCAATCGGCAGTCCTTGGTATTAACAGCTCTTTATGGTTTCTAAGGGTGTTTGCTAGCATCCGGGATTCCCTGTCAGAACGCTGAACTCATTCAACACATCAGGTTTTTGATATTCCCCTTCAGGGAATTGGTGGGTTGGGGGGAAAATTCATACCCAGGGTTACGCTGCGCTCACCCTGGGCTGTTATAAGATTCCCCGTTGGGGAATTTTTTGTACCAATAATCAATTGAAAAGTGTGACTTGTAATTGGAAACCCCGGAGGAGTAACACAATAGTAACCAGCGGTTTTAACCGCTCGTTAAGACTTGGAGATTTGAAATGCCTGTCATACGCTAATTAGGTACAATCGAAGATTGATAATTCAGGAAATTCAACGCCTGGATGAATTCCTCCCTGGTGTTGACGCCCATGCCGTAGGGCAATTTGTTACAATCGGCGTTGGCTTGAATGACATTTCGTTTGTCCCATAATTTAATGGGGCGAAATTGATTTTGTCGCAATAAGACAGGGGCTTGTTTCAATACTTTTTTTCGGTATAGAGCCAGCAGTGGATTGCTGATCCCATCCATGGTTGTGCAGACCACATCGGTGCCGGCAGACATTCGATCGGCTAAATGAAGCATCCATTGGGCACTGAGAAAAGGCAGGTCGCAGGATAGTACATAGTAGCAGTCTATATCTTTTTTTAGTAAGGATACCGCATCGGCTATTCCCTGTAGCGGTCCCTGCCTGTCTTTGGAATCCCAGGCAATGTCAATATCCTCTTCCAGATCCAACAATCGGGGTAATATATACTGATCCCTGTTCAACGCTACCGCTAGATGGGAGACGATCGGTCTGACAATTTCTATGACGTGGTTTAGCAACCGTTTGGCTCCGAAAGGAAGTGCCGCTTTATCCGAACCCATACGTGTCGATCTGCCGCCTGCCAGTATTATTGCTCCGTAAGTTTCCATAAAGTTTCCAATTGTTTAAGATTAAGCCGAAAACGTTTCCGGATGTTTATTATCAGCCTTGGATTCCAAAGAACTCCAGAAATTTTTAATTTTTGACGATTCAATATCGAATACCTTTTTTTGGCGACCTATCGATTCTTCTCTGATAAAGCTGGGGTCGTCCATATGCTGTGTATAAAAGCCGCTGGTTTTGTTAAACTCCAATTCGTCTCTTAACAGGTCAATACCAAGGTCAACTAAGCCTGTTTCAGTTAAATTTAGATTATAACGGGCATTTACAAGATTTTTCAGGTATTCCAAAACAGCAGAATTGTCTGTGGGAACCGCTAACAAGCAGAATCCAAAAGCGTCAATAATTGCCGACTGGATTTGACCTGCCAGGGAGTCACTTAAGTGATCTTTGCTGATTTTGTGAGTGTGACCTGATAAATCGCAGGTATGGTCTGCACCCATGGGGCTGGTGGCATAACTGACCCCGGCTGTTTTTATCGCTCTGGGATCATTGGCCGGAATTGCCTGTCCTTTATACGATGGGACCCTGTCAATTTCCATTCTTCTGCAGAATCCTTCTACACCGTTAGCCAGTAATGAGCCGAGTTCCGTGCCATAGTCGATGTGTTCGAAAAGTCTGCGGACAGATTTGGGGTCTCCCAACTTCATCAGGTTAAGGCCGGCTGCAACCCCCAATGTGCTGCCCAGTTCGATGGAGTCAATACCCAGGTTATCACATAGATAATCAAATTCGGCGATTACATCCGGATCTGTGATCCCGAGATTGCTGCCCATCATGGCGATGGTTTGGTATTGCAGATTGGATGTTTTGAATTTTCTTTTTTTATCCCGATATTTAATAGAGCAACTTACCAGGCAGCCTGGCATGCAGGCAGACATTGAGCCTCCACGCAGTCTATTAATCCTGTTTATCTCTTCACCGGTTAACTGCTCGATATTTTGTAATGATGATTGTTGATAATTGTTGGTTGGCATGCAATTCAGGTATTGCATGGTGGAGATCATTCCGGGGGTGCCAAATTTTTGTAAATAAGTCAGTGCAATATCTTTTTTTGTTAATTCTGCCCAATTGTTAATGGTTTGTTTGAACGCCTTAGGATCATGAATTTTAGGTTTCTCACAATCACTATCATCGATCACAATGGCTTTGATTCCTTTTGCCCCCACCACAGCACCCAAACCTCCACGAGCAGCATGTCTGGAGGATTTTCCCTCTCTGTCGGTCAGGGCGATAGTTGCAGATTTCCATTGTCTCTCACCGGCTATGCCGATAGAGATAATAGACGAGGTAGTGCCAAAGCGCTGGAACAAGCCTTCGGCCAGGCTGTAGTTTTTTAAACCAGCCCATTCCTGACCAGGTAAAATTTCAATTCCATTATTGGTGATTCTTAAAATGTAGAGCTGATCCGATGTCGGGGTGTTTTCAATAACGATCGCCCGAATACCCAATCGATCAAGCTTTTGAGCTATCGGACCTCCCGCATTTGTTTCCTTTATTCCTAAAGTCAGAGGACTTTTAGCACCTATGGAAAGTCGACCGCACGAAGGAGCCCTGGTACCGGCCAGTGGCCCGCATGCAAGTATTATTTTTGCTTCAGCAGAAAGTGGATCGATTGCCGGATGAACCTCCTTCCTGAGAATTCTGGCAGTCAATGCCCGGCCGCCAATTGCCGTCCAATTGAACGGAAGATCTTCCAGCTTCACGCTGAGGTTTCTCATATCAACACGAAGTATTTTCATTTCAACTCCACATTCAATTATTCCGTAGATAAACTGCCCCGGTCCGAAAACCGGGGCATTCCAAAAAGGGAGGGAGAGAGCTGACCCAATTTGGAAGTTCTGTAATTTCGCGTCATGCCGGACGTGATCCCATAGCGCTAAGTAGTTTTGGATTTACTTTGATTGATCTACGTTCCCCTGAAAGGGGATTTCATAATAGCCCAGGGTGGTAAACCCTGGGTAAGAATCAAACATCCGATTTGCACTCTGAAAGAGTGCTTCATACACGTAGTTAAACTATTCGAGCCATT
>JAKSDL010000200.1 GCA_022360105.1 Pseudomonadota bacterium | reverse complement strand
TTTTAAATTAGTCCATTCGAAAATGTGATTTGTCGTTGTTCGATAATGTTTAGTGTTTTTCGTGTGCGTTCGTGGCAATTTTTCAAGGCTTTTTTGATACTAAAAGGGATAGACTGGCAGGGAAAGTTTGGTAAAGGATTTCTGGAATTTTTCATCGAATGTGGCGATAGATGTGTTTACGGATTCAACGATGTCTTCTGTTAATGTCATCTGAATTGTTCTCATAAATACCCGTATAAGGATGTGTGTTTTTGTGATAAATAGCACACATGATTATAGCTACCAATGGTCAAAATAGAAATTGGAAATACCTATATTGCGTAATCGATTTGAATGATGACTAAAGGGGAAACAACGAGGAAAATGGGTGAATTGATGAGCCTGATTTCGAAAAAGTCCGCCGGGTGGCGGACTTTGTTGAGGGGTTACTTTTTGAAATCGTTGAAGTAGAGGTTGAGGACCATGTCGATGACTTTGTTGGTGACATCGATTTCTTCTGAGTCCAGCTGGGTTTCGATTTGATTTCTGGTGAATTCAGGGTTGGATGTTTTTAGCTCCACGATGCGATTAATAGCTGCTTTATTGTCATCAGCCCTTCTCATAAAACCAGAATTTTCCATGCTGATATAACCAAAAATAAACTTTTCATGGGCCTCTCTGAGGTTGTTGTAGTTTTTTGTCAGTAGCTCATTCTTGGCACGTAATTCATTAAAAATCTCAGCGTTCTGGTTGCGGATGCCTTCCAATTGTCTGAAGAAAAACTCCGGATCATATTTTCTGATATAAAGAATCGGATTTTTGATGGCTTCGTTTATCTGCCAAAGTAACTTGCTTTCACTGGTGTAGTCCCCAATAATCTGCACGAAATATTGCCCTGTCACGGTCCTGAAATTGTAGCTTAATTCGTTATCAAAGATCAGTCTGATCCCTGACGGGAGAAACTTGAGCAGATCTTTTCCTCTGTAAACAGCCTTTGAAAGCGTTACGACAGTGTTGATTTCTTCCGGTTTGGCTGAAATCAGCACCCTTTTTGGACCAATACTTTTCCAGCCGGCAACTGTATTATAGGATGTTCCTATGTTTTTCAATTGTTTAGGATTCAACTGAGAACCATGGTAGGTCAGCTCAATACCTCTGCCATCAAGTCCATTGATGGTGGCATTGATTTTGGCTTTGCCAACCGCCACATTGAATTCCTGAAGGTCTAATCCCTGCCAGTTTGATACCTCGTTATAAAAGATGGCCAGATCAGAAATGATCTTTTTTTGTGGTTGTGCCGAAGCAAATTGAAGATTGATTAATGGACTCCCTTGAGTTGGGGTTATCACCGTCTGGAAGCTGTTTCCTTTTGCTATGACCTGTAAGCTTGCTATCGTAAGGTCTTTCCAGGCTGTGAATTCGTTTATCATCACAGACACAGTCGGGATCAGGTTTTCCGACGGTTTTAAACCATGATTGACAATGGCTATTGTCTGTGCGGTTTGATCCAAGACCAGCCGAATTTCAAACAACTCCGGTTTGATCTCAAATTCAATTGAAGACGTTGGCAGATTATAGCTATCTGAAATCTGCGTGAATACATTGTACACCACTTCTTTCACAGGATCTGTAAATAGATCCTTGCCATGAATCACTGAAAACGATTTTTGAGAACTATCCACCAGGGTAATTCTAGTGCCTTGTTCAATACTGGCCCTGTCTTGTACAGTGATGCCTTTTTCACTCCATTCGAATGCAAACAGTGGTGTTGATACCGCAAAAATGCAGGCGAATGCAATAATCAAAACAGAAATGGTAAGAAGTCTTCTATTCATTGTTCATTCCTAGTTGATTTCTAGCAGAATTTTATCAAATGGTTGAAAAGATTTGCCTTTTGCAAGTGCAATCAGGCGTGCTCTGAGGATGCCATCATGCTCGGTCTTGGTAATCCTGATTCGTCCTATGTATTCATCATCCTCACGAAAAACGGTCGCTGTTTTGTCAATAGGTGCACCAAACATTTCATGAAGATGCACATGAATTGCTTTAGTGTTATCAGCATTAATGATGTAGCCATTTTCGGAACTGTCAGCCAGCATTAGATCCAAGGCGGCGGCATAATTTCCGATAATTCCGTTTTTATAGCGAATCACATTGGCAGATTTACGCAACAGCCGTTCGTAATCACTTTCTATTGACTTGGACATAACGGAAATCGCACTTAAAGACGGTGCCACCGTACCTTTGTATGGGATGCGTTGTATCCTGTTAAGAAGAAAGTAGTTATCCGAATTCTTCCGCTTTAACTGCTGGTATTCCCCGTAACTAACCACTCCTTCCTGCTGCAGGACCGGATGATAGCCGGTTACTGTTCTGACGCGTTTTGATTTTGCCGAATTCAACACGTTTTTGATATGAGGTGTAGCGAAACGTGGATTATAAAGTGAGGTCAGGTACTTAATGTAGTTTTCATAATATTGACGAAGGGAAATAACTCCGGAATCGTTACTTTTTTTAAGCTCAGCCATTTTCAGTTCATTAAGCCTGTCGATATTGGAGATGGCATCGGCCTGTCCGGATTCTTCAGCAGCCTTTTTCTCGGCCAGTTCCCGCTTAATATCCTCAATTTCTTGTTCCTGGGCTTTGATCTGATTTTCAAATTCTTTGTTAACAGCTGCAATCTGTCTGCGTTCAGTCGCTCTGATTTGTGCAAGTCCTGTGTCTGTCCTGTCAACAGGAAGCTCGCGAGCGAGAAGCGCCAGCTCTTTTCTGTATTGACTTTGTTTGATCTCCAGAATTTTTTTGCTTTGATCAACTTTCAGGATTTCCAGTTTAATCAACAGCAGATCCAGGTTATTTTCGTGACTTCGCGCCGAATCAATAACCTCCTTCAACCGCAAATCTTCAAATTCACTGATATTGATTTCAACGTTCTGATTTTTGCTTTGAACGTACAATGAAAAGATGAATGCACTGGCGATCACCAATAAGAAAAAGAGTCCGATTGAGGCATACAAGCCAAGATTCCGATTCTTTTTGGTTTTCGCAAATTCATCTTCAAGAGAGTAGATCTCGGTAATACCGTCAATATCCCTGATTTCCGCAGGAAGAAAGGAGGTACTCCTGGTATCAAGATCTTTTATTTCGATTTCATTTCCCATATTCCGTTCCAGTTATTGGGGCATTTATCTTGTGTTCTGATTCTAAACACTTCAGTGATTTGGAGCTCGCATTCATCAAATTTCTGTTTGGCAGTGCTCCAATCACCGTCATAATAAAACTTTAGACCGTCAGAAAACAACGTCACCTGCTGTTTCATATATCCATCATAATCGGTATCCAGGATAGGCCAGTAAATCTTCTTGCCTTCTGTTTTACCTTTGACCATGACTGTATCGATCTCTACAAAATGAACACCGTGGTTTTCAACATTATCTTCGATATCGTCTTTGACAAAGTCGGAGCAGATAACCGGAATTTTGTAGATTCGGGTCAGACCTTCGAGACGGGAGGCTGCGTTTACATTATCCCCGATTACCGTATTGGTCATCCTCACATAAGAACCCAGGGTTCCGTAAAAAACCTCACCACCATCAATTCCCACACCGATTTCCAGTAAAACGGCACGATACATCTTGTTCTGCTCCGGTGATAACACACCCTGCTCAGCTTCGATATTAGCTTTGATGCGTTTCATGTTTTCTCGCAATGTGGCGGTTACCTCCTGAAGTTTGTACGCCGTCAAGACTGCCTGATACGATTTATTCAAAGTGGGATTGTCGAAAACCCCATACACCGATAGGATTGCGTCGCCAATAATAGACCCGATAACTCCCTGGAACTTCACGATTTCGCGAATTGCTGTGTCGTAATACATATTCAGCAGGTTTATAATGTCCGTTCCCAGGGTTTCCGTGATGAAAGTGAAACTCTTGATATCCGAAAAGAGGATGGTGAGGTTTTTCTTTTGTCCCTCCAGTTTTACCTCCCGCTCTTGATAGGCCTTGGTCACAATATCCTGATTGGTGAACTTCCGGAAAATGTACATCAGGTTATTCACCATACTGGATAAGGAGTTAAAGGCCGCTCCCAGGTAGGTAATATCATCGTTGGTCGCCTTGCTTAGGTCCATGATTCCTAGTTCCTGAGATTCGATCATCTCGCGAATCTTGGTAGTGAAGACTTCAATAAAGCGAAGCAGGAATCTGAGCAGCAGCACTCCAATAGTTCCCATCAGAATCGTAAAAACGATGATCATAATGGAAATATTCCTGAAGATGACACGCGACTCTTTATAAAATTCATTCAATTCTTCCGCTCGAAGCACAAAGGCGTTCCATTTTTGATTGAATTTATAAATGCCAAAATACTCTTCGTTATTAAATGTGAAGTGAATGTGTCCTTCATCCTTGTCATCTTTAAGATTGACCACCAGTTTTCCGAGTGTGGCGGAATCACTAAAGGTTTTGTAGCGAGTGATGCGGGAAGCCTGAAAAAGGATTTCCCCATCCGGCTTGATTCCCAGCACAATGGCTTTCTCGTTTTTCAACTCGTGAGTCCCCTTTTGCTCAATACTCTGAATCGATTCTTCGTAGTTTTTATCGAATTGCAGAATATCCCACTGGTTGTTGCAGTAGGTGTACATCACCTTTAAATCCTTAATCAAAAGCTGATTCATCAGGTTATATAGCTCAGCCCTGTTGAAAATCAGATTGATGTAATTGGTGACGAAATTTGAGATGAGGATGAATAAAGCGAAGGAAATCACGATTTTGAATGTGACTGGTACGACCCGTGTCCTTTTTTCTTCTTCCGGTGCTGCGGGGGCGCTGACGTTGGTCGCGTTAACTTCTGCAATATTGGCGTCTGACATTTGTCTTAGGGGGGTTTATGGTCCTTTTAATTACAGGTCTGTTATTAACTAACTTGAATCAAAGGTGAAAAAAAACTAGTTATTACCTTTGTATCTTTCAAGGACTATTAAAGCAAACTACGTTTTAGGTATTTTTTTTATCGTCAGATCCAATTTAAAGAAAACCAATTGAATTTATTGAATTTCAAATACTGCGATAAAAAAGTGTCCATAGTTACCGGACTTTCAGAAACGATCTCTTTAATAAAAGCAAATCAATAATAAATTTTATATCGTGTCGATTCATAAAGCAAACAAACTGAGTTTGCGACCGCCATCCCGACCCATATCGATTTTCATAATAAAAGTAAACAGAAAACTTCATTGAATCTCGGTGGTATTCGTATATCTTTCTCCTAAAATCTCTTTTTTAGGTAAGAATTGTATGTGGAATGTTTAATATCCGTTTGTTTTGCATGGTTTTTCTTAGGCGTAAATTGCAAGGTGAACTGTGAGAGTAGTAACCAAGGGGGAGTAACTTCGAGTAACATGCATTTTGCGATGAAAAGGGTCAGTACCGATATTGCTCAGGATGCATTCGGCTTTAATAATCCTGTAGAAAGAATGTCGAATAAGGACTCGACAATTTGTTCCTTGCTGATCTTGCCGGGATTTCTCAAGTGATATTTACAAAGACTATCGATCTGCCCAGCTACTGCAATAGCTGCTGTGCGAATATCCAACGGCTTAATGTAGCCTCTTTTCTGTCCTTTGAGTAACAGATCAGCGATAAAAACAATGAATCTTTCCTGGACCGATTCGATTTCGGCCAACACTTTACTGTCAATTCCGCTGGATAGCTCGTTAAGAAGAATTTTGGCCAGCCGGTTGTTTTTTAGATAAAGTGATATCATATATTCCACCAATAATCGGAAATGTTCGATAAATGGCAGGTTCGAATTCAGTTTCTCTGTGATTTGTTTAACGATTGTTTCCAATCCCTCGGTAACAGTAGCTGAAAACAGCATCGATTTGCTGGAAAAATTATAATACAGAGTCCCTTTTGCAACATTGGCTAATGCTGCGATTTCATCCATGCGTGCCTGATGAAAACCTTTTTTGGAAAAAACAATCGCTGCGGCTTCCAGTATTTTTTTGCGTTTCATAAGAAGTTGATCGAAGTAATGTGGCAGTCAAACCGGTGTCAGTCTATTCTGCTTCGAGTCCCAATTGTATCCTGATTAGAATAAAAATATTGTTCGGAGAGGAAAACACATCAATCAGGAAAGAAAACGTTTTCAATTTCCAAAGTGATTAAAATGCTGCAAAACCGCTAAGCCTCTTTGTCTGCTTATTTCCCGGACTCAAACAATGAAAGCATCTTAATACGCTTTGATTTTCTTTTCCAGTATTTCCAGACATTTCGATGCTTTTTTTTAAATCTGCCGGGCTAAGACCTTGAATGTTTTGAACCAATGAGTCAGTTTTTATCTTAACGAACCTTTAAGCGTTCTCTTTACAATCCTTTAAATTTTTCTGCCAGGCGATTGAGGTCGACATCCATTTTTCCTGTCAGATCCTTATGTCGCTTTGGTTTTTGCTTGCCGGTCGATTTTTTAGCTTGTTCTTTGGCTGGCCCTGCCTTTAATTTCATGCTCAAGGCAATTCGCTTTCTTTCGGTATCCACGGAAAGCACCTTGACCTTCACGACATCTCCGACACTGCAAATTTCTGAAGGTTCCTTAATAAAACGATTGGACATTTCCGATAAATGTACAAGCCCATCCTGATGAACTCCGATATCTACAAAGGCGCCAAAATTTGTAAGATTGGTGATTGTTCCTTCTAATACCATTCCAGCCAGTAGGTCACCAATTTTGGTAATGTCATCTTTTAATTCGGCTCCTTTATAATATGTTCTGGGATCTCGACCCGGTTTTTTGAGTTCATCCTTGATATCCTTTAACGTGATCAATCCCACGTTTTCTGTCTGATAGTCAGTCAATTTAAGGCTGTTCAATTGCGGTTCGTTACCAATCAGGTCAGAGATTTCAATTTTTAAGTCGTCAGCCATTTTTAAAATAACCGGATAATTTTCCGGATGCACGGCAGATTGATCCAACGGGTTATCACCACCGAGGATTCTCAGAAAGCCGGCGGCTTGCTGAAAGCTTTTCGGTCCGAATCGGCTAACCTTGAGCAGTTCCTTTCGCTCTTTAAAGGCACCATGTTCATTGCGATATTCGATTACATTTTTTGCCAGGGTTTTGTTCAGTCCCGACACATAAGAAAGCAGTGATGGTGACGCGGTGTTCAGGTTGACACCGACAAAGTTCACACAAGATTCCACAACTTCATCCAGGGATTTTTTAAGTTTTTTCTGGTTGACATCATGCTGGTATTGACCAACTCCTATAGATTTAGGATCGATTTTGACCAATTCCGCCAGCGGGTCCTGAAATCTGCGTGCTATGGATATAGCCCCGCGAAAACTGACATCCAATTCGGGGAATTCCTCTCTTGCCAGTTCAGAAGCAGAATATACCGAGGCACCGGATTCATTAACGATAACCGGCTGGATTGTAGTCAACGATTCTCCTTTCAGGAATTCACGAATAAACTGCATGATTTCCCTGGATGCGGTTCCGTTTCCGATACAGATATATTCACAGGGATATTTTTCAAGTGCCCTTTTTAAATCTGATTTAGCCTGTTCGATTTTGTTTTGCGGCGGAGTTGGGTAAATAACCCCTTTTTCAAAAAACTTTCCTGTTTCATCAACAACAACCCATTTGGTTCCCGATTTAAACCCGGGATCGAGCCCCATGATTTTTTTTGTGCCTCCTAGTGGTGCCAAAAGTAAATTGCGAAGGTTCTCCGAGAAGACTCCAATGGAATCATCATCGGCTTTCGTTTTCAACATCACTCGTAACTCAACTTCGATGGAAGGTGAAAGCAGTCTCTGAAAAGAATCCTCTACGGCTAATTCCAGATCTTCAAGGGGTGCTTCCGAACTTGGAATCCAGCGATCTTTGATAACTTGTACCAGATCTTCTGTGGGGAATTCGAAGCGAAGGCGTAAAACAGATTC
Source organism: Pseudomonadota bacterium (assembly GCA_022360105.1). Next base: position 12,278 of record JAKSDL010000200.1, on the reverse strand, counting down.
CTCTTCGCCTCTGCGAACAGCAAGATATCGATGGGCAGGAATCTGGTTAACTGGCTCACTGAAATCGTAATACATTTCGAATTTGGTCTTTTGATTTTCGAAATCCTTTGTGACCTCTGTTTTCAGTCGCCCTTCAGACCAACAAAGTGAGCGCAGTTTTTCCTTAATGTCCGCATCTTCAGAAATCCATTCGGCAATGATATCTCTTGCTCCCTGTCGGCATTCGGTTTCAGTCAGTTCCTCGTCATTATTTTTCAAGAATTCTGTCAGCCAGTCGTTGTAATCCTGCTGGTCCTTGATCATTTCAGCCAGGGGTTCCAAACCTTTTTCCCTGGCTATAGTGGCTTTGGTTCTTTTTTTCGGTTTATAAGGCAGGTACAGATCTTCCAGCACTTGTTTAACAGTGGCTTCGGTGATTTTTTTCTTAAGGTCGTCGGTTAATTTTCCCTGTTCATCAATAGACTTTAAGATCACCTGTTTGCGGTCTTCCAGCTCAGTTATATATTCATAACGATCCCGAATCGTCCTGATTTGGACTTCATCCAGATTGCCTGTGACTTCTTTTCGATATCGGGCAATGAACGGTATCGTGTTGCCGTCGTTAAGCAGACCGATAACTTTTTCGATTTGCACAGGATTAATGGTGGTGTCTTTTGCAATAGTCTGAATGATTTCCATGAAAATCTCTTGATAGAAAATTGATTAAAATTGTGCCCAGCTGATCCGGATTTGACGGGGCATTAAGTCTGCCTATATCTTATCGCCACCTGCCAGGAACAAGAATACTTTACTTTCGATACGCTTTTCCATGTTAGGGGAGAAGTGGAACCTTATCCGATGCTTGATGTTAAATCCGGAGGATCAGGCTGTTTGGTGTAAATGCTATGAACTTACACCAATGCCTATTTATTTAACGGGGTTTTTTAACAGCGAATTAATTATTAAAACAAGGTTGGAATAGCGTCTCACAGGTATGATAGACTCTTCTATGATCAATGTTGGTGTTGAATCCACATTTTTGATTTGAGAGTATTGAACGCTACGATTCATTTGCTTGACGATTCTTGGTGCATCCATCAAAGATTTGAATTCCTTGTCCAGTTGGTGCTTTTTTGCCACAAATTGGAGCTTGTCCCGGGTAAACATCTGTTGGCCTAATCCATAATCGAATATCATTTGGAAAATGGTCATCATAACATCATGTCCTTTCCCCTTTTCTTCAGCGATAAAATACAAACGTCCCGGGTCATGACCTCTCCAACCGATTGGTTTGGGTTCAAACACAAGTTTATCGCCAAACTTGGATTTAAGCTTGGGCAACATGTCCCTGTTGAAATAATAACAATGGACACAGTCGAATGCGAAAACCTCAACAAGTCTTACCTTATCTACAGATCGCGGTGCAGGCGGGATTTGAGGAACGACTATTTTGTATTCGCCCGGAATGTCCGCCAGGAGAGATGCAGGAAGCAATATCAGTGCAACGGCAATGGTAATCAGACTTTTTTTCATAGCTTTTTGATATTGAAGGAATTATCCAAAACTTTGATTAAATCAAAGACTTTAAAGGAAGAATACCCGTGATATTCTGCTATTATTTAGCTTTTGAAATCATTAATCAAGGCGATATTGAATGACCATTCTAATCAACGACTTTAATGTCAGGAAAAAGTCTTTTCCCTGAAAGCCAGGTTCTCATCGATTTCCAAATAATAGTGGTTATCGCACCAGTCTGGCAGAACCAGACCTGTTGTGGAGCCCGCTTCGTCAACTACCAGCGATGAAGGGTGGAAATGCCCTGCCAATAGTAGATCAGGTGCGAGGATTTTGTTAATCGCATGCAAAAATTTAAGCCATTCTTCTGTTGGGAATGAGTGTCGGAATGCGATGTTTGTCTGTTTCAGTCTTCTTTCAAGAGCAAACATGATCTTTTTTGCCCAACTGGAGGGGATAAGTTGAAAAGGCAATTGAAACAAGGGGTTGCGAATCGTTCTACGCCATTTCAAATACTTCAAGTCGAGTGAATTTATAGTATCTCCATGAACTGCCATTAACTTTCCGCCTGGTTTCTCCAAAACAAGTGACTCAGTTGCAATTCTGTCAAATGGCAGGCGATTGTTAGTCTCCTTGATAAACACATCGCGATTACCCGTGACTAGATAGCACTTTCCACCCTTATCTCGATAAATCTGAAGTAACTCCAGGAACTGTTTTATCTGTGCTGTATGAAATTTTTGAGGACCTGCCCAGATGTGAAACAGGTCGCCCAAAAAAAGGATCTCCGTGTTTGATGGCACCAATTCAGAGATGAAGTCTCGAATGTGACTAATGTCCTCTTCCTTTACCCCAAGATGTGAATCTGCAATGACGATGGTTATTCGACTGTTCATTCAAGCTGGTTTGAATAATGAAATTCTTGATTTTGGTTCAAAGTCCATAAACCTACTCGTAATCAGCCGATTTGTCCAATATCTCAGTCTTGCTCGGAGTCAGGAAATTTCATATATCCTCTCATAGTTGTTGACAAACGCAACGAGGTATTTTTATTATTTATATTTAACGGACATTTCGATAAATGGATGGCGAAGTAGCTCAGTTGGTCAGAGCGTACGACTCATAATCGTAAGGTCGGCAGTTCGAACCTGCCCTTCGCTACCATTCATTTCAAAGAGTTATCCAAACACCCCTCCTAATAGAAACCTTAAAATATCCAATTCGCGCGCAGAAGTTCCTGCCTATTATTTTTGAGCTGATGAATCTTACTTGGAGAATGGTCGGCACTTACGAGGTTTTTTTCAAATAAGCATAAAAATATCTTACTATAAGGGCGCTATCACACCTATTTGAAAGATGGAAAACTCTTGAATGTTTCCGATTTTCCTTATTTTGTGGATCTTGAGAGAGGGAGGGCGATCATGGTTTGCACCGGATTTGCGAAAACCGTGGATTAGATAGTGGTGTTAGCCAGCTTCTTCATGACCAACCTGAAGGATCTCTCATCAGCATCATTGAAGTAGATGTCGCAGTCGTAGCCCTGGTCATCTATAAAATGAAAAATCCGACGTGGTTTGTCTTTTGGATAAGGAACAAGGAGGGTTACGATCCTGTGTCGCCCGGACTTTGGATAATGTGCATTCATGACGGTGCTGACTGGCAATCCTTCGATTTCACTCATATCCACACCCGAGAAGGCAGTTTCCTGGGAGATCTTTGGGTTACCCGCTTCAGACCAGATGACTTGTCCGTAGAATCCGGCCTTTTCACCTGTATTCCGAAATGAACTAACGCCCAGGTCGAACATGTTGTTGGCGTGTAAACGCCAATCAATATCCACCGGTTCCAACGCATCTATACTGTCAACAAAGATGAAGTAACTATCAAAGACAAAATAGACCTCACGTTCCACTTTGGTAACTTCCGGTGTTACAAGTTGATACGCTGGTGTTGCGTCACCTTTGATATAGATTTGATCATCGCGTTCCTCCGCCACCAGAATAGTACCGGTGGATTGAATTTGAAGCGCCTTGTCACGGCCGGCATATTGTCCTTTGCCATTGATCAGAATGGCGTTTTTTGAAATCGTTTGCTTGCGCCATTCCTGGTGCATCGAGCTGTTGAAAGCAACGTAGTATCCGGATTGTATTGCCAGATCCTCGCCATAGGCCGCTAAACAAAAAGCGTTCTGGTCTCCATGGCTGTGACTGATGGACCCATAAGGGGAGGCTTTCATGACAAACTGGAGATGTTTTTTCGGGTCGTCCATTCGGTGCTGGATAGCGACCCAACCAATACCTTTAAAAAAACGCAACCTGTCGATATTCGAAGGCGGAACAGCCTCAACAACGGGCCATAAACTGCGATACATCAGCTCGTCAAAATTCAGATCCCACCAACCATAATTATAGAACATCATTTCCGTGCCTGGATCGTTGCGTTTGATCTCTTCATAGTACCATTGATATGACCCGTTACCGGTCACGCCAGCATACTGGCGCAAATTATAACCGACCTTAAGACAGGGCAGATCGCCCATGGTGGCGTCATCACCAAAGGTAGCCCGACGAGTGTCCGGGGCTTTGGTATACAGTGGCATGTCGCCCGTTTTCTGGAAAAACGGACGATCATAAAGGTTTAGACCTGTAAAAGCTTTCAGCAGATTAGCAGCCTCTGTCAAATACGCCATTCCGGTCATCCAATAGTGTGGTCCCTCTGCCCAGCCTCCCTGCGCGTCTCCCCAGGGTGAATAGACAGTAAACAGGAACTCAATCGAGTAATCCAACCATTCACGCGCTTCCGGTTCGAGATCCAAAAGCGTGATCGATGCAGGAATCAAAACCGCTGATACAGCCCTTACCGCGTGGCTATCATAAGGAAATAGATGGATATTAGCATGTTTGATGATGTGGTCGGCTATCTCGCGAGTGCGGATCAAAAGTGCCCTGCTGACACTCGCCCGTTCCTCATCAGTTAATTCGTTATACAGCCAGTCAAAACCCCAAGCCAACGCCACGGTAACACGGAAGGCCCATTCATCCGTGTAGCCTCGTGAGGTCGTTCCTGCAGGATCCCAGTTTGCCGCTTCGAGCAGCCATTCCTTGGCACGGGCCAGCATGTCGGGATTGCCTGTCACATGGCCGCCGATGGCCAAATGCCGGATTGCATATATCAGTTCCTGACAATCGATATAGGTCTGTCGCCAGATCTTGGCTAGGCGTTGATGATTGGGATACCCTGCAGGTTCCTGCATGACAGTGCGGTCCATCCACGGCAATACGGATTTTTCATAAAATGTCGACCAAGAGCAATGGTCAGGATCGGTAGCCAGGTTTTTCCTGAACTGTTCCAATGCTCTCGGACCCAACCATAACCGGGGATGTGCAAGGTCAACCGAGTTGTAGCGATCGGTGCGGTTTGGCAGTGGAACAGAGGGCAGGTCGGGAACAATTTCGAAGCTGCGAGATTGGCTCCATTCCGTGGCCGGTTTGCCGGTCACCTGATTCCAGACAGCATAGGACCAATGATAGATACCCGGCTCAAATACAACATCCGGGGTCAGGAAATTAAGGGGGCTATCCTTAAATATCCGGGTCTTGGTATCAGGAAAACTACTGTCCTCGGAAACACGCACAACATAACGGGCTTCATCTTCGACAACCGGAAGCCACATAAAGCGTGGCGGATTTTCTGCAATCTGTTCGCCATTTGCCGGCGCATACTGAATGTTCAAACGCCCTGCATCCGGTTCGTCCAAATAAGCTGCAGCCTGTTTTTTGGTAGTAGACATCGACATCACGATCTTAACATTAAAACAAAAACACGTACCGCCCGCAAGAAACCTCAGCGAGCGGCACAGGAGAGAGATTAACTGCCGTACTGGCGATCATAGGCAGATTGCATCACTGTAAGCACTTTGTTCAGCCCCATCTTGTTGAGTTGGGAAATATATTTTTTCCAATCGGCTTCGACATTTCCGTTACCCAAAATCCATGACTGCTGGCGTTCCAGCATATAGTCACGAATAGACGGCCAATATCGATCATAAACCCTCTGCTCTTTCTTGTTGAATGCGACACCCAAGAACTGATCGATCAGATAATCGCCTTTATCATAAAGTGCAATCCCTTCGAGAGCGTATTTATTTGACCATTGACGCTCATATTCGTAATCCTGAAAGTAACCACGGCCGTGAATTTGTGCCCCGATCTCATAAAGCTGGTTGTTGACCGGCTTACCATTGGTAAGGAACTCCTCAGTGAATTGAGGCTTACCATTAACCATGGTGTATTGCTGACCTTCTACACCAAAGTTTGCAAGACGACGGCCTTTCGGTGAAAACCAGAAATCGAAATATTTGATAGTTTCAACCGGATGTTTATTTTTGGCACCGATTGCCCAGCCGTCAGGCTTAATCGGGATACGTCGATGTTCTTCGATGCGTTTGCCTGAAATAGAGGCTGGTGGTGCAAATGCTTTAAACTCGAATCCTTCAATTTTGCTTTGCAAGGTCGTATTGTAACCTGAGGTCGAGGCAAACCAGTCGTGAGTCATACCACCAAGGTTTTTTGACAGAAGATATTCTCGGGAGCTGGCACCGCGAGTAAAGATTTCTACATCGATCAACTTTTCCGCATACCATTGTGCCAGGTTCTTGATACCTTCGCGATAACCTTTACCTGCATAAGGGTGTTTAAGCTTGCCTTTATCAACATAAAAGTCATGATAGGTGTCAGAACCAGAGGATCGTCCGTCCCACAGGGTCACTAGACGGATCAGTTCGGGCCACTGCCTCGCAAAATAAGGGACTTCATCTTTGAGGCCGTTTCCATTGGGGTCACGATCACGAAAGGCTTCCAATACGGATTTAACCTCATGAACCGTTTGTGGGACTTTGAGTCCCAGCTTTTTAAGCCAGTCGTAACGGATAAAATAGGCACGGCCGTACTTTCCATCAGGCAGGTATGGGATGTAGTACATGTTTCCATCTGCCGCCGAGATTGCAGATTTGAGGTGTGGTCTGGCTTTAAAAAATGCTCTCAGGTACGGTGCGTGCTTTTCAATCAAGTCATTAAGCGGAAGAAAGGCACCCTCGGGACCATACTGGTTTACGAAGCCTTTAAGACGGCTTGAACCAACGATATCCGGGATTTTCCCTGTTGCGAGCATCAGGTTTAACGCTTCAGTTCGACCGGTGTTTTCGCTATCAGCGCTCCTGGTATTTGAGCCCACCGTCGCATCGATGAGGTGGATGTTGGTCATGGCGCGGGCCGCCTGTTCGACAGGCCAGCTTTCCTTGTAGCGCGGATATCGCGCGTGATTCAATTGAACCGAAAGTTTCAGCGGTTTTTTCACAATCTGCAAAGGACTATCTGCCAGGGCGGTTGGTGCTACCATCAAGCTGGCTAGCAATAACACCGAAAAAGTTAGTTTTTGCATAATATCCTCCATAAATAGATTTTGTGAATTACTCCTTAACACCTCCGAGAAGGATGCCCTTTTCGAAGTATTTCTGGATGAACGGATAAAAAATCAACACAGGAATGATCGAACACATGATGATTGCTGCGGTCACAGTCTCTACGCTGTACGGCGCATTAACCAGTGTGGCCGAGAACTCATTGTCATCCGACAGGGTAGCAATCTTGTGGCGCAGGAAAACCTGAAGGGGAATTTTCTCCTCACTTTGCAACAACACCATTGCCCAGAAAAACCCGTTCCAGCGTGAAACAATACAAAAGAGTGTGATAGTTGCAATTGCGGGTCTGGATAATGGTATGAAGACTCTCCAAAGTACCTGAAAGTCATTGGCACCATCCATCCTGGCCGCTTCTTCAAAGCTCTGTGGAATGCTCTCGAAGAAATTCCTCAAGAGGATGACATTAAACGCATTGACGGCAAACCCAATGATAATACCAAAATAGCTGTCGAGCAGACCAAGATCACGCATGTTTATGAAAAAAGGAATAAGACCGGCGTTGAACCACATTGTGAAAGCGACGAACAGGTTAAAAAAACGTCGACCAATGAGTTGTGGCCGTGATAAGGCATAAGCGCCTGGAATAATTATAGCTAAGCTCGTAATTGTCCCGCCGATCGTAAAAATGAAGGTATTCTTGTAGGAATTCCAGAAATGCGGATCAAGCAGAACATGTTTATAAGCGGCAATTGTCATATCGACCGGTGTCATTACCACCGTGCCTGCCCTTGCAGCAAAACCCGAACTAAACGAGACTGCAGCAATATAAATGAACGGATATAAAGTCGAGATCGCAAAAATACCTACCAGTATAATATTGATTCGCACAAAAAGCTTATCGCCACGGGAATAAAGGTTCATGTTTGCCATTGTATTGCCCTCACCACAGCGAAGTTTTAGAGAAACGTTTTGAGATTGCGTTCGCAGTCAGAACCAGAACAAACGCTACAACCGCATTAAACAACCCGGCAGCCGCTGCCATATCATATTGACCACCCTGGAGACCCTGACGATAAATAAAGGTGTTAACGACATCCGCAGTGGAATAAGTCGCCGGCTGGTACAATAAGATGATTAACTCAAAGCTGACTTCCATCAGGTTTCCAATTCGGATGATCAGCATGATAATGATTGTCGGCATAATAGAAGGGATGGTGATCTTAAACATCATTTGCAGGCGGGAAGCGCCATCAATCACAGCGCTTTCATAAAGAGACGGATTGACGCCCGCGATGGCAGCAAGAAACACAATCGATTGGAACCCGGCTTCTTGCCAAATCCCTGTTCCTATGAAGATGGGTCGGAACCATTCGGGTTTGGTCAGGAAATATGCGGGCTCTATTCCCAGCCAACTCAACACAGTGTTGACAATACCCGCTGAGGGTGAGAAAGCCGTGATCACGATGCCCGCAATAATCACCGTAGAGACGAAATGCGGTAGATATACCATTGTTTGAGTCGTCTTCTTGTAGGCTTGATTAAGGACTTCGTTGAACATCAACGCCAGAATAATAGGCGCAGGGAAACCAAATAGAAGGGTGAGAGCACTAATTTTTATTGTGTTCCAGACGGCCCGTACAAACTGTTCACTCGTAAAAAGGGTCTGAAAATGTTCGAATCCAATCCAGGGGCTACCTTCGATGCCAAGGAATATACTATAATCCTTAAAGGCAATCTGAAGTCCGTACATCGGCTTGTATAGAAAAACGAGAAACCAAATGATTGTTGGTGCCAACAGAACATAAATTTGCCACTCGCGCCTAAAATGATTCCGGAGCCAGATGATTTTTTTGAAACCTTTCACGCTATAAACTCCATGCTTAAGCTGCCTTCGGTTGTCCGTAGGCTAACCCGGTTTCGCCGTCGAAAATTTTGATTAGATCTAAATTAACGTGTAGTTTTTTGACATCGTTCAGATGTCCAATGTCACCATGTGTTTCAGCCTTGGCCACGAAGGGTATTTCGCCGATATGAGCGTGCAGCAGTGCCTCGGAGCCTAGTGGCTCAATCAGGTCAAGCTCAATTGGAATTTCACCACCGCCATCAATCGGTTTTATGGAAGCATGTTCAGGCCGAATACCCACGGTCACTTTTCGACCGATCGAGTTTTGGAGCTCTTTCAACCTAGGACTGCGAATCGAAGTACCTGCGAATTCGATAGTCGGACCATTGTCATCACTTCCGACTACAGCTTTGAACTGGTTCATGGGAGGCGAGCCAATGAATCCTGCCACGAAGGTGTTCACCGGATGGTTAAACAAGTCCATTGGAATGCCGATCTGTTCGATACGACCATCGTTCATCACTACGATGCGATCGGCCAAAGTCATAGCTTCGACCTGATCGTGAGTCACATAAATACTGGTAACTCCAAGTCGGTTGTGTAAATGTTTGATTTCCGCACGCATTTGGGTACGCAGTTTGGCATCGAGGTTTGATAGCGGTTCGTCAAATAGGAACACATTTGGGTGACGGACTATCGCTCTTCCCATAGCAACGCGTTGACGCTGACCGCCGGAAAGATCGGACGGGCGACGGTCAAGGTAGTCCGTTAAACTTAAAATTTCAGCAACCTCAGCAATGGATGTGGCAATTTCACGTTTTGGAATCTTGCGAATCTTCAGACCGAAAGAAATATTGTCTGCTACATTCAAGTGAGGATAAAGTGCGTAGTTCTGGAACACCATTGCAACATCGCGGTCTTTCGGCGCAATGTGGTTCATAACGTGGTCATCAATAGTGAGCGTGCCTTCGGATATTTCTTCAAGACCGGCAATCATTCGCAGGGTTGTCGACTTGCCACAGCCCGATGGGCCAACTAAAACGACAAATTCTTGCGGGGCAATCTCCAGGTCGATGCCATGTACAACCTGGACAGATCCAAATCGTTTTACGATCTTATCAAGCATTACGCCCGGCATGTTCCCTCCATTTCGAAAATCAGTTTTTTGGAAGTAGCTGGTTGGATAAAACTAGCTATTTCAAGCGTTAAGTATCTCTGAAAAAGGCGATTTTTTTGGGATAAAGCTCTATGCTACCTCCACATGCTTTGAAGTGATGCAGCGGTTTTATTTGAGCATGTTTGATTGGTTCAACCAATTTTTGAAAAGCTAAACCAATATTTATTACATGTCAACAGATTTTTAAGATTGGTTGAATTGATGTGTATGGCTAGTTATACAATATATATTATTTCAAATGTTTAAAGTTAAATTAGTTTTTAGAACACTTAGTTTTTTTATAACCAATAACACTCATTTCCATGAATTGGTTGAGGATAGCCTTTCATTTAGCAAATCAAAAGCTGGGTATGATGGCCAAAATTCTTATTACAACACAGTCTGCTAACCTTACAGCGACCTGGAAAAGATCGGGACTGCTTGCCATCCTGAACGAAAGTGAAGGATCTGTCAGAGTCCCGAGAGATTCTTCACTAACGTTCAGAATGACATCCTGGTTGAACTGCCCGAACTAAATGACATTGATTCAGGGCCACCCTGCTATTTGTGAGCAGAATTATACAAAACTTCGCGTTAATAGAGCGCTGATAGGACTTGATCCCGCATTCAATCAACCGACAGCGGTTATGTTCGGATTCCGGGTCGTGAAAGGGGAAGCTTGAAACATAGATCGGAAAGGAAGGATGCTACCCGGCTGTCTGTAAAAGGGGTATTTCATTATAACGATACTGTGACGTACATTGAGGGATCAAGCAGAGAATTCAAATGCAAAAGGACGGATTAGCAGGCCGGGGGAAGAGTAAATTGATCAATGAAAGGAGCTGAAGGATCGAAGCATGTTTTTTTGCACCATTTCCAGGTGTGCGTGCATGATTTCGCGGGCTGCTGTCGCATCGCGGTTTATAATTGAATCGACTAAATCACCGTGGAATTTTTCGTATGTCTTTTGATGTTCGGGAGACATGGTTTTGGCTTTTAATAATCCCCAAATCCTGTCTTCGCGTAAATTGTTCACGAGATTAAAAAGGGATATCAATAGAGAGTTGCGGGTTGACTGGGCAATATGCCAGTGGAGTTTTGTGTCCCATTTTTCAAATTCATCCGGTAGAGCAGTGGGACCTGCTTTCCGATGACAATCCAGCATGACTGAATGGTCTTCCGGAGTTGAGCGCAGAGCGGACATGAAAGCAATGCTTGGCTCCAGAATCAGGCGAACCTCCATGACTTCCGTAGGATTTGTTTTTTCTGTGAACAATGCTAAAGTTGGCGCGTCCAGCGCAGAGGCATTTAAGGATGTAATGTTTGAATTTGGCGGCGGACCTGTGAAGGTGCCTTTCCCAACTTTTCGCCAGATCTTATTTTCGCTTTCCAAAACCAATAAAGCTTTCCTCAATTCAGAGCGACTTACATTAAGTTCTTCCGACAGTTCGCGTTCGGTGGGTAGTTTGCTTTGAGGTGGAAACCGATTGCTCTCTAACAGGTTTCTTAAATACTCCAGCGGCGTTTGTTTCTTGGCAGTCATATCCAATCAATAATCGGTTAATAGAAGAATAGCACCTATTTTCTTACATATCGAACAAAAGATCAAAATCCTTTCTGACAACCTGGAAATTGGTATAGGCCCTCTGGTCAACTTACTATCTTTCTTTTTAACAGGATACAAATAAGAATTCAACCAATTATTTGGTCGATTACCTGCTGAGCATATTGATCTCAAAAAAACAAACTATAGTTATCTTTTTGTTATATAAATATATATTTTTCTTACTTATGAAGTATAACAATTGAATTTCAAGAAACTTAATTGATGGAAACTTAAAAGGTTCAACCTAGATATTATTGGTTGTTTTTTGGTTGTAATTTGGTTATAAATTCAAATTATATTGGTTCAACTTTATCTTATAACTGGTGAAAATCGACTATATTCATTTTTTTTATTGTAATAATTCAAGCGGGATACATCTTATGAAAAAGCAAAGCAGTTTGTTTATCGAAGATTCTGAAATGCCTTGGGAAGAGCTTGGATCCGGCCTTAAAAGAAAGATTCTTGGTTATGGTGAGAAGATTATGCTGGTCAAGGTTGCCTTTGACAAAGGGGCTGTCGGACCGATTCACCATCACTTACATAGTCAGACCACTTATGTGCTTGAAGGCTCATTTGAAGTCACCATTGGAAACGAGCAACAGATCCTCAAATCAGGAGATGGGTTTTATATTCCCCCCGGTGTAGATCATGGTGCTGTTGCCCTAGAGGATGGAATTCTGATTGATGTCTTCAGTCCGCTAAGAGAGGATTTCATTCAAGACTGACCAATGCTTTCGGATCTATCCACCAGGTCGAGTTT
>JAKSDL010000072.1 GCA_022360105.1 Pseudomonadota bacterium | reverse complement strand
TTTATCATAGCAAAAAAAATCGATTCATTTTCGGCTCTCCTCAAAGAATGCACTTGGTTGATGAGAAAGTAGAGGGAATTGACAAGTTAAAAAACGCCTTTAATGCGTTCAAATCAAGCTTGGGAATGATTTGTTGGTATGGGGAAACCGAATTTGAAATGCATTGGATTTCTGCCTGAGACCGCTCCCGGTACCAGTTTATTTTTCCCGGAGTTTGGATGGAAGATCAAAGGCAATAAAGTAGGAAGGACATTCGATACATACTTTCCAAATCTTGCTCAAAACTGTCGAAGGAGATTGTAATGCAGTTTGATATGATTTTAGTGCATGCCCCCAGTGTTTATGACTTTCGTAATCGTGACGATATTCTTTTTGCTTATTTGAGTAATTCAGCGACAGTTCATGTCAGCAATATATTTGAAATGCCACCGGTCGGCATCCTGGCCATTAAACAACACCTGCAGCGCCAGGGTTTCAAAGTCGATTTTTTTAACATTGCTTCCAAGATGTTAAGCGATCATGATTTCGATGTTGAGAATTTCTTCAAAAAGGTTCCTGCCGACTATATCGGGATTGATCTACATTGGCTCGCACACGCTCATGGTGCGCTTGAATTGGCAAAATTGTATAAGCAGATACACCCGTCAGCCAAGGTGGTAATGGGCGGAATCAGTGCCACATATTATCACGAGGAATTGATGGAATTCCCCCAGGTAGACTATGTTGCGAGGGGCTATGATACCCTCCTACCGATCGAGCAACTGGTTAAATCAAAAGGACAGTATAATAGACTACTCCAGGTGCCAAATCTGACTTGGAAGCATCAACAGCAGCATACGGTTAATGAAATGAGCTACACACCTTCCAATTATAATGCTGTAGTCGATTGGCGAGATATCTTCGGCCAGAACAAAAAAAGTATGACTCCCTACAATGTCGTTATCCCTCAATCAGGCTGCGAATATGATTGTAAGTGGTGTGGAGGCAGCAGGAGTTTTTCAAAAAAATATATGGGATTGAAAAAATCGGTTGCGCAAAAAAGTTCGCTTATGTTGAGAAATGAACTGGAAAGCATTACAGAAATCTCTAAGGGTTCGCATACCGTGACGATGATGGATTTCTGGCATGAATATTCTGATCTTTTTGAAGTCGGATCCAATGTTCTCATGTCCGATAAAATCAAATACATACACTTTATGTTGAACCGGTTGCCGACCATTCAAAAAGGTCGATCTTTGGGTATTCCTGCTAATGCGATAATAGAATTATCTCCCGATTCTCACGATTTAGAAGTGGCCAAGGCCGGGGGACGAGGTAAATATTCAATGGAAGAGATGGAGTATTTTATTGATAACACCTTAGATGATGTTTATGCCTTTGAAATCTATTTCATGATAGGACTGCCCCGGCAAACGATGAAAAGCGTTCGGGAAACAGTTGATTACTGTGAGCACCTATTACAGAAATATCGGTGCGGTAAAGTAATTCCGTTTATCGGTCCCATGTTGCCCTTTCTTGATCCCGGAAGCGAGATTTTCAACAATTCGGAAAAATATGGATATAAGCTATTTCATCGTACTTTAAAAGAGCACAAGGACGCATTGCTGAACATGAACTGGAAGCACAGGCTCAACTACGAGACCCAATGGCTAGGTCGAGATGAATTAGTCAGCATTTCCTATGAAGCTGTGCGTAAGCTGACACAACTAAAGCAAAAATACGGAATGTTACCGGAAGGCATTGCGTCCAAAATCTTAGACAACATTGACCAAACCTGCCTCCTTTTGAACGAAATCGAGGAATATCAGAGCGGTTCACCACTTACTACAAATAAGCAAACCGAAAGTCAGATTAAAAATAAAATCTTTAAATACAATGAAAAACAGTTTGAAAAAGTTAGGAGTCAACAAAGACCTGTCGATTTCAATTTTGCAAAACAGCAATGGTTCGATACTGATGAGGCCTTTTCTAATGTTTTCCAATGATTGATAAAAGACAGTGCTGGAAATTAAGAGCGATCATTTTTGCAAATATAAAGTTTCCAAGACCGTTTAACCTATCAATTTGATTTACAATCAAAAATTATAGCTTAGGAAAGAATTACAATGGATCGATGGAAAGTACTTTTTATTGACGTCGGATTACGGGCCTGTAACCGCTATCAATACAGACTCAGTGCAGCTTTTGCGCTCCTTGGGAAAAGTACGCAAAAGATCCTTCTAGAAGTTTAAAAATGACGGAAGCAACGGGTGGCTCTTGGTAAAACGTAAGTAATAATGGGCAGTTGTATTCAACCGACCACTTTAAAGAAAAATCAGAAACATCTGGAGAAAAACACTTAATAAAGAACTTCATCGACTTTTGTTCGTCCACAATTCGTTAAAAACATTAAACGTCAAACAGGCAACGAAATGAAATCATATACGCAATCGACTCAAAAAGACTCTACCTTTCCCAACATTTGTATTGCAGGAGCCGCATATTATTTGCCAAAGCAGACTTTATCGGTCTCTGATATTTTTCATTCTGAAAAAGTCAGTTCGAATTCCGTACTCAATTTCAGTGATAAGATAGACCATTTGGGAATTGATCAGGTACACACCTGCATTGATGAACATTCTTCCGACTTGGCGCTTAAAGCCGCCGAAAAAGCAATTGAAGATTCTGCTTTGGATCCTGAACAAATTGATGTTATTGCCGATTTTTCAACTCTTCCGGAAGATAAATTGGTGCCGGTTTGGTCTTTGACAAACAGGCTTCAAAATGAATTAAATGCAAAAAATGCATTTACGATTGGATTCAGTGGCGGCGGATGTTCCAGCTTACATACGGCAATAAAACTTGTTTCCGCTCTAATTTCTACAGATCCAAAAATAAACTCAGCGCTGTTGGTTGCAGGCGAACGGACAGTGGCTGGTAAGAGAACTTTAAATCCACAAGACATAACCACTGTTTGCGGGGATGGAGCAAGCGCGTTGATGTTGACTCATTCGGATTCGGAACGTCAACAGATATTAGGTTCTGAAATTTGGACTGCAGGAACAATGCATGATGTTCTTCATATTCCAGCCGGGGCATTTGCAGATCCCTTGAATTACAATAATTATCGATTAATACTTGATACAGATAAATTTGAGGATTTCTTTTTAAATAACTCAACTAAGATTTTTAAACATTTATCCGATGAATTATTGACTCCTTTCAATTTGAGCCTTGACGATATTTCTTGTGTTATTTTTCCAAACATTTCAAAACAGGATCGGCAAAGGTACACTCGTATATTCCAATTAAAAGAAGAAACCTTTATGGATGAAAAACTCAAAGATTGCGGTCATGTGCAGAGTTCGGAT
>JAKSDL010000204.1 GCA_022360105.1 Pseudomonadota bacterium | reverse complement strand
TTGCTCATCTTCTCCTCTGTTTTATTGTCGGAGCTGTTTCCGTTGTCGGAAGAATGGCGTGGTATAAGGCTTTGTCAAAAAAAGGAGAAGAGCTTTCCCGCATAGCTCCTTTTTCACGATTCTCAAGCATCATCAGCCTGTCTTTTGGTGTATTGGTGTTTAGAGAGGTTATTCAGCAGTATCAGATTATCGGCGGTTTTTTAATGATCTGTGGTGCCGTGGTAATTGGATTCGAAAAACAAAAGGGCAATTTTAAAGATTATATAAAAAGTAACCGGTTCATTGCCTATGTGCTTTTGTTTGCAGCCACATCAGCCTCGATTTCAATTCTTTATAAGTATCTTCTCTTGGAAGATTTAAACCTGTTCAGTATCTACTTCTATCTGAAATTCTTCCAGGTCATCACGATCGTCCTTTACTCCGCATTTACCAAGACTTTAAGCACCAGCTACCAGAAGATATCTTACTTGAAACCATTTGTTGCCAACCGTATTTTTCAAACGGCTGCAGCATTGCTTTATCTGCTTGCACTTAAAAATATGCCTCTTTCTCGTGTAGCTCCCATTTCAGCGATGAGTCCTTTTGTTTTTTTACTGGTTGACTGGGTGTTTGCTAGATTAAATCTTTCCTCCCCGGGGAGCGGGTTGAAAGATCCGAGAATAATCAAAATGAGACTGGCAGCACTGGTCTTGATCGCTTTTGGAGCATACTTGTTGAAAAAGTAATATTGGGGATTCTAAATGAGAAACACCATAGTTAGCAGGGAGTACGTTTTTAGGCATGAAGTGATTCCATTGCTTGTCATCGGGATTTTGCTAAATTTATTAGGATTTTTTAGTGCTGAAAAAATGCTGGCGGAAAGCGGTTTGTTTCTCGATATGGTTGGAACCGTTTTTACATCCATTCTTCTTGGCCCCTGGTGGGGGGCTTCTGTGGGTGTGTTAACCAATATTGTCAACGGCACCATGTCCAGTAACTATTTTCCGTTTGGTATTGTTCATATCACTGGCGCCCTCTTTTTTGGATACTATGCTCGTGCATTCAATTTTGGCAGAATACTGCCTGGTTTACCCGGTTTTCGTGTTTCCAGGTTTGTTTTACATTTTGTGGTGTTGATAATAGTCGGTGGGATGGTGACCGGCGGAACATCGAGTATTGTAAAACTAATTTTGTACCCGATCATGGAACGTCCCTGGATTGTGAATGATACTCAAAAAACAATCATGGCAGTCATTCGCTCAATTGGAATTGATTCAGCTAGTGATGAACTGGCATTATTGGTATGGGATATTCGAAGAGACTTATTGGACAAGTTCGTTTCGTTTACTCTGGTTACAGCTGTTATTAGCTGGATTGTGTTTTTGCCAAATCGCTATCTAACCGAAGACAATCTCAAACAAGTACATAAAATAAAAACCGACAATGTTTCGGTGCTGTTTTTTTTCCTTTGCTATGGGTTTTACCTTTTTGCAGCTCGAGTTGCCAGACCTGTCATCAGTATTAGCGGCGCAAAAAATGATCTCTCCTGGCTGACTTCCATTCCTGTAATTTTCATGTTGTATGCTCCCGTTCTTCTGGCCATGCTGGTTTTTTTATTATTCAGTCTTGAACCATCGCTGAAAGAGGGCCGGTTAGTGGAATTGAAATATCAAATGAAGCGAAGATTGTATTTTAGATTCAGCAAAGAGGTACAGGGACATGCAGGAAGTCTTTCGATAGCAGGTGCCAGGTCCTTGCTGCAGAAATACAACGTTTACGGACTGGTTGTAAGTGCAGCTATGTGGCCAATAAGCAAATTAAAAACCAGTAAGACGGCAGATGGTGATTACGAAACGTTTGTTCTAGTCTATATCATTGTTATTGTACTCTACATGTTTGCCTTTTTACTTGAAAACAATAGTTTTGTGCGCCGGGTTCTTTCGGCTCATGGGTGGATGTCTCCCCTGAAAAAATGGCTAACCATAAATTCGGGCTCTCGTGAGGCACTGTCACTGGCTCAAAGTCTGAAAGACCTGTTTGAAAAATCGGTAAATATTTCTGACAACGAGCCCTTGGGTTATGGAGGAATTGTCTATTTCCCCGTTTCCAAACAGTTGAAAACGGCCGATTATGTGTCAGTAAAAAGCGATATGGAGAATGCTTTTCTGGTTATCATACCGGACTCACCCAGGATACTGACGAAAGAAAATATGACGGATATAGAACAGATTCTGTCTTTAACCGGAATGAACCAGGCTTTTGTGCTTTCATTATGTCCGATGTTATTCGATAACAGCATCAAAAAATGGCTGAAAGCAAACAGGGCAAAAGATAATTACCTGGCTATTTTATCCTGGATCGATCTTGAATTGTTAATCGAACAATTTGTATCTGGAAGATTTCAACAGAAAGGGTTTTATGATGCTATTTTGCACACTCTGGAGCAACTTGGAGAACATGACAGTTACTGGTCTCAAATGTCTATTACCCCGGGCAGGTTGCAAAGACGCAGTTTACCTGTTTTAAAACATATTATGACCCGGCTTGACCAGTTCCACCGCGTATTGGATATTGGGGCAGGTTTGGGGCGACATTCACTATTGGCTTTGGAAAACAGGCAGGATGTGGTGTCTATTGAAATCAAAGAAAGTGCCGTGGAACAATTGTCTTCAAATTTGAAATCCGCACTCAAGAAATTCAACCTGTCTGAAAAGAAAAGTCTGGTGGTGCAACAGGATTACATGAACTGCGATGCAGCTGATATTGGTGAAGTAGACCTAATTATCGCTGCCGGAGTTTTACAACATGCAAAATCCGCTGAAGATTTACATATTCGCCTGCAAAAGATTTTAAGTTTTGCCCATAAACCAGGTACGAGGATTTATATCGAATGTCTCCTGGACATGAGATTTGATGAAAAATCTCCGAAGGATGGAAGATACAAGGTAAATCAGGCAGAATTTGAGACGCATCTGCTTCAGGTGTTTCCCGATCCCCAGTGGAGAATAGAAAGACTATTCGGTCCTTCCAGGAAGTCCCAGGATTTTCAGCAGGGGCCCACAAGCTTTATTCCAACAGCAAAAAAAGTTGAGGTGACGACCGTGGAATATTTGATTGAACAATCATATGTCCACGGTCAGCCAGGTTTTTGATAAGCACCAATCAGGAAGTATTTTTGAATAGTTTCATATGGCGACGAATCGTTGCCAGGTATTCGCCCTTGTGCACATAATATGACATACGATCCAGTTCCAGATAGTTCATACCACCGTCACAACGCTTTGCGACCTGTTGTTTTTTAATCTGGTCGAATTTGGAGGCAGCATGTTTGCCTTCACGCAATGATTTCAGATAGAGTGCAACCAGATGAGCCTGTTCATCTCTCCCTTGCCAGCCGAGTCCTGCAGCCTCAACCATTCCCATTAGAAAAATGTCATTCCGTTCCGGATGAAACACATTCAGGTATAATTGGGGTGCGGAGCCATTCCAATTCAGAAGGGTTTGATCGACGAAGCTATAATCCAGCTCATAACCGGTCGCTTCGAGAATAATATCGTATTCGGAATCAGATCCGTCTTCAAAGGTAACTTTTTTTCCTTCAATAGTTTTTATTCCAGGTTTAACGTTGATATCCCCATGCCCAATATGATGTAAAACCAATGAATTAATTACCGGATGAGATTCATACATTCTATAGTCAGGATCAGGAAGACCGTAATCGCTAGGTTTACCTACCAGCATTTTAACAATGGAGCCATCAATAAACTGCTTAAGCCTGTTTGGTAGTTTTATCTTGCCGCCAAGGGTATCTATGGCCTTTCCCATTACAAATTTGGGAAGAAAATAATAACCGCGCCGCACCACCATATCAACCGATTTGGCTTGATGTACTGCATCCACGGCGATATCACATCCGCTGTTACCGCACCCTATGATAAGTGCTCGTTTATCCTTAAATACATCTGCGGATTTGTATTCTGCACTGTGCATTTTAGTGCCGCTAAATTCTCCGGGAAGCTTGATCTGTTTTGGTTTATGCAGTGTGCCATTGGCAATCAGGAGTCCTGCCGCTTCGATGGTCTCTCGTTTACCGTTTTTCGAGATGGTAACTTGCCAGGCCTCACCTTCAGGCCTGGCTTCAATAACTTCTGTTTCAAATTGATAATCCGCATAAAGATCAAAATGTCTCGCATAATCCTGAAAATAGCTTTTCATTTGGTCATGACGAGGATAGGTAGGAGTTCCCGAAGGCATGGGAAACTCCCGGAATTCTGTCATCGTTTTTGACGAGATTAGATGCGCGGATTGGTACATGGTACTTGTGGGACTTTTTATGTCCCATAATCCACCAACATCGGAATGGACTTCAAAACCGATAAAGGGAATGTTGTATTGTTTTAACCGACGGGCAGTGCATAGCCCCATTGGACCGGCACCAATAAGAACATAATTAAGCATGAATCAGTTACAAGTGA
This sequence comes from Pseudomonadota bacterium, assembly GCA_022360105.1. The sequence goes on along the minus strand of JAKSDL010000204.1, from coordinate 1,913 downwards.
ATTGTGAAGCAACAAAGTTATTCGGTGATTGCAGAAAACTGTTTTAACTACAAGTGTCATGCCTCCGCAGACCCATTTGTAAATAAAAATTAAAAGTAAACCATGACAAGTCGACCAAAGATTAAAGATACTGAAAGGATACAGCCTTTTGATTTGCATTTGCCAAAGGCTTCTTGATAAATGAAGGGCTATCTGCCTGCTAACACTGAAGAAAGCAATGAAAAAGCTTCATGTAAAAAGAAACGTATTACTACTGGCTTTTTGCCAGGCCTTGGGAAACACAGGTAACATTATAGTGTTCTCCGTATCTGCATTGGCAGGAGCCAAACTGGCACCTGATAAATCCCTGGCAACATTACCGCTTTTTTCCCAATTTTTAGCCGCCACATTAACAACGATACCGGCTTCCTTCTTAATGAAAAAGCTGGGGCGAAAAACCGGCTTCATGGTTGGATCTTTCGTAGCATGCCTGGGAGGAGGGGTAGCGTACTTTTCAATTGCCTGGGGGAATTTCCCATTATTTTGCCTCGGATCAGCATTGCTTGGAGTGTTGGTTGGTTTTATGCCATACTATCGATTTGCAGCTGTGGACGCTGCAGATGAGAATTTTAAAAATAATGCAATATCTTTAACTTTGGCTGGAGGAGTGTTGGCTGCGGTTTTGGGGCCTTCGTTGGCTGACTATTCCGTCAATCTGTTCCCCGCGGAGTTTGCGGGAAACTTCTTTTTATTACTGTTACTACCGTTGGTCGGTATCTGTTTGTTGTTTTTTGTGCGGATAGCCCCCATTGCAGAAACAGCTGAGGAAGGATCACGCCCGCTTGCTGAAATTGTGAAGCAACCAAAATTTATCCTGGCATTATTGGGTGGGATGATTGGTTATGGCGTTATGTCCATATTGATGGTGTCCACTCCTCTTTCAATGAAACACAGTGCGTTGACCTTCGAAAACATAACCTTTGTGATTCAATGGCATGTACTTGGTATGTTTGTTCCATCATTTGTTACGGGATCACTGATTCAGCGGTTTGGTGTTTATAAAATACTGTTTCTCGGCGCACTAATGAATGTGGGATGTGTTGCGATCAATCTGAATGGAACCGGCTTATACCATTATTGGGTGGCATTGATCCTTTTGGGAGTAGGGTGGAACTTTCTTTTTATTGGGGCCAGCAGCCTTTTAACGGAATGCTACAACGAATCGGAAAAAGCGGCTGTACAGGCTATGAATGAGTTTCTGGTTTTGGCCGTGGTAGCCACGAGTTCACTTTTTTCCGGAGTATTGTTTCAATGGGTTGGTTGGAAAATGATTAACTTTTTGGTTTTACCACCAATTATATTCATTCTTTTGATCAGCCTTTGGATTCAATTTAGATATAAAAAAATATAATTGGTTTAAACCTTTTTTTCCAAACCGACAGGGGAGAAACCTTCGTCTTCCCAAGTCAAAAAACGGTTCCCAATTACTTCCGCTGTGTTGCTGATTGCCACGAAAGCATCCGGATCGTGAAGGAACAACAGCTCCTTCAACCTGCCTAATTCCCTCATGTTGATTACAGTATAGATCATGCGATGCTCCTGTTTGGTCCAAGCTCCGGATGCGTGCAGAAATGTCACGCCCCGGTCCAGTCTTTTCATCACCTGTTCAGCGATAAATTCCGGTTTGTGACTGATTATGAATACCGTTTTCCTCTGGGAGAATCCTGTCTGTACTTTCTCCAACATCACAGATTCCACGAACATGTATATGCCGGTATATAATGCGATATTCAAGTCATAAACAATCAAAGCACCACAAAGGGGGATAAAATTGATGGTGATGATGGTGTTTCCCATGGGAATCGAGAATTTTTTCTTTAACAAAAAGGCAATCATTTCGATCCCCCCGGTCGAACCACCAAACCGGATAAAGA
>JAKSDL010000739.1 GCA_022360105.1 Pseudomonadota bacterium | reverse complement strand
ATCAAGACTTATATCGACTTAATCGGATGATAAGGAGGATTGTAGGCGCATAGTAACGGAGCGTTTGGGAGATTGAGCCGACCTTCGGATCTCATTGTTCCACTCTTAAAACCAACCATGTCAGTACATTATGGATGCAAACAAAAATGTGGGTTTCAGCCGCTCCCCATCAAATCCACAATCCTTCTTTGTACTATTCACAAAACATCAATCATAGCAAGATGCTCAAGCAGGTGGTTTGTGGGATTCCTAATCCTCAGCTCCAGGTTCGAGTCCTGGTGGAGGCACTATTACCATTCAAACATCCTCATTTCTTCTGCAATGTCATCCTATTTCTCCACAATAAGGCACTGCCTATCCGTGGGATTTAGACTGAATCGCTCTTAATCGGTAAATTGCACTTCTTTTTTTATCTCAATAGCCCTACGGGAAGTCACTTGCTCTTTGTATGTAATGGTAGTCCTTCCCGACCTCCTTTCAAAGAGTGCTTTGGCTCCTTTAGCATCACCCGTTTTTCTGTAATACGCCTGGGGCAAAGCCGATCGCAACGAATGTGTTCCATACAGTTTTGTATTCATATCGAGCTTCGTGAACACCCTACGTAAAACGCTTCTATAAGCACTATAAGACATTGCCTTGCAATAACCGGTTTCCTTATCAATCACTTGAGATGGGAAAAGGGGATTGCTGGGGCAGCTAAAATAGTCCGGATAGAAGATTTTTGCATAATCCCTGATCACAGCCTCAATATCGGAACGAATGGATCGGGTTGCTGTGACAAGCTGAGATTTTGTGATCTTTTTCTGATTGATCCAGAACTTGTCGATAATTCTTCCCTCACGAAATACCGTCCCGGTTTTAAATTTCAAAACGTCTGACGAGTTAATACAGGTATTGGTATGCAGATTAATCAATAATAAATTGCGCGAAGCAAATCGTCCCTTTTCCCCGCGAATAGCCCTTCGGATTTTTCGATACTGGGTTTCCGTGATCGGCAGTTTTGGCTGTTTTGTATTCCTGAAGAACAGTAATTCCTGTTGTTTTCGATTCATCTTGTATTGACACCTAGACTTCCCATTCATTTATTCAGTGAATTCTATCTGCACTCTAACCAGTGAATCCGCAATTGTACAGCACATCTTCGAGTCTAAATCCGGTTAGTTAACCAATGGCACCAATTTACACCCTTCCGACATTTTAACTGGTTGCTGACATTCAGACGAAGTATTGATAACTTGGATTTACTATCGATCTACTTTTTGGATTCGCTAAGAGGATATTATGGATATCAATACAATCGCTAAAGGATTACTAACCATGTCGACTTTTCAAGCTATTGAAAATCATCCCAATGTCGAATCCCTGCTGTTTAAGGATGATGGTACTTTTCCAAATAATGAAAAACTTCCTCTGCTGCTTTATCGACAGGTGTATACCGACCGTTCAGAAATCGATCCAAACCAGATTGAAGCTGTGTTTAATTCTAACGGCTGGAAAAGCGCCTGGAGAAACGGATTGTATAATTTCCATCATTACCATAGCACAGCCCACGAAACGCTGGGCATTTACCAGGGATGGATAAAAGCACAATTTGGCGGCCCCCGGGGAACAATCATCAAAGCAAAAGCAGGGGACATTATCGTAGTCCCTGCCGGCGTTTCTCACATGAATTTAGATCAATCATCAGATTTCAAAACAATAGGAGCCTATCCCGTTGGCCAATCCTGGGATATGAACTACGGGAAACCGGGCGAACGCCCTCAAACTGATAAAAATATTTTAAAAGTCCCGCTACCCACTGCTGACCCTGCCTTAGGAGAATCCGGTCCTTTATTGCAACTTTGGAAGACGTCACAAAAACCATTCTGACAGTCCCCCGTCTGCAGCACGACAAACCCTTTGAGCGCCTCCTTAAAACCACTTTGAACAGGGATTTGACAGAGCAGGTTGCCATTCGCATAATGGTACTACCATTTTGTCAAAACCCATACTCGATTTTGAAATCAATTAAACATCGCAGTTGATTTCTATGAGTTTGAAGCCCGAATGACTGGACAGGAATAGCAATCAAAGATTTTATTGGTACTACCATTTGACACAAACATAACAATAAATGAACCAACAACCCTTGTTTTTACCTGCACAAATCGGCAGGGCCAGCGAAGACATTACCCTGCAGATTGAGGCTGCTATTGTCGGCCAAAAGATAAAGCCGGGTGAACGGCTACCGAGTGAAAGAAAGCTCCAGGAGCAGTTTAAAACCGGAAGGGGCGTCATCAGGGAAGCCATGCGCGCATTGAAGCAAAAAGGATTGATTGAAATTAAAAAAGGCTCAAAAGGCGGCGCCTTTATCAAACAGATTGACATGGGCAATGTCAGCGAATCCCTGGCCTTATTTCTGACACAAAACCAGATAGATTCAGATCACCTGATCGAATTCAGAGAGAGCATTGACCGCACGATCACCCTGCTAGCTATTGCCAAAGCCGGAAAAGAGTCAAAACAAAAGCTTTTAGATGATTCCAGGAAATTAAAATGGATGGCTTTGAAGTCCGAACCTGATTTCGAAACGCTGGCAGAGATGGACCGTCAGCTAAACATTGACCTGGCAAACATGACGTCCAATCCGTTGTTTGAGTGGATCATGAACGCCATCCAACAAGGCTTTAGTTCCAATGATTTCGTATTATACAAAAATCCTGAATTCAGGGAGAAAACCGTAGAAAACTGGTATGAAACGGCTTCACAGATTCATGCCAATGACCCTTTAAAATCCCTGGCTTCAATCAGCAGACATTATGACCTTTTACGACAATGCATCAAAATCAGTAACGGAGAGAACCGCCTGGTGGATGAAGATTTTTGGGATGAATCGCACAGTAACACGGAGTAATTGAAGTATGAGCAACAAACACTATGATTTTATTGTTGTTGGCGGAGGTTCTGCCGGCAGCGTCCTGGGAAATCGTTTAAGCGAAAACAGGGATAACAAGGTTCTGGTCCTGGAAGCCGGAATACCCGACTATCGCTTGGACTTTCGCATTCACATGCCGGCAGCGCTGAGTTATCCGCTGACCAAAAAGACCTACAACTGGCTTTATGAATCGGAACCGGAACCCAGGATGCACAACAGGCGAATAGCGCAGCCAAGAGGAAAAGTCCTGGGAGGTTCCAGCGCCATAAACGGAATGATCTATATCCGCGGCAACGCGATGGACTATGAGAAATGGGCCCGGGAAAAAGGATTGGAGAACTGGGACTATGCCCATTGTCTACCCTATTTCAGAAAATTTGAAACCCGTCTTAGCGGCGCAGATCAATACCATGGTTCCAATGGCCCTATTTATCTAACTGAACCGGCTTGTGACAATCCACTATTTGATGCCTTTTTTAAAGCCGTTCAAGAAGCTGGCTATCCCCTGACCAGCGATGTTAACGGTTTTCAGCAGGAGGGTTTTGGGAAATTTGATGCCACCATTTTTCGATCACGACGCTGGACGGCCGCTCGAGGATATTTACACCCGGTTATGAATCGACCCAACCTGGAGGTAAAAACCCGGGCGATGACCACCAGGGTGATTTTTGATCAGAAAAAGGCAATCGGGGTGGAGGTTGTCCGCGGAAACAAGTTTGAGACAGTTTACGGGAACGAAATCATTTCCTGCGGAGGAGCGATCAATTCCCCTCAGCTGCTTCAGCTCTCCGGAATTGGCAACAGCAACGAACTCAGCGCCCTGGGAGTTGATGTGATTGAGCATCTGCCCGGTGTGGGGGAAAACCTTCAAGATCACCTTGAACTTTATGTGCAATACGCCTGTAAAAAACCGGTCAGTTTGTTTCCTTCCCTGAAATGGTATCGCAAACCCAAAATCGGATTTGACTGGCTCTTTCGTCGCAAGGGAGTGGGAGCAAGCAATCATTTTGAAGCAGGCGGATTTATCCGCGGTAACGACCGGGTGACCTATCCCAATCTGCAATTTCATTTTCTACCGATAGCGATTCGTTATGATGGCACCGCACCTAAAGCGGGTCACGGGTTTCAACTTCATGTGGGTCCAATGAATACTGATGTCAGGGGGCATGTAAAAATCAAATCGGCAGTTCCAGGCGAATATCCAAAAATCTTTTTTAACTATCTTTCAACCGAGCAGGAACGCAGGGAATGGATTGAAGCCATTCATTGTTCCCGGGAAATTATCAAGCAGCCCGCATTTGATGATCTCCGTGGAGATGAACTCTCACCCGGCAAAGATATTCAAAGCGATGAAGAGATATTGGACTTTATCGCCCGTGAAGGAGAAAGCGCCTACCATCCCAGTTGTACCTGTAAAATGGGTTACGACGATCTTTCCGTGGTAGATGCAGATCTAAAGGTAAAAGGTGTGCAAAACCTGAGGGTGGTCGACGCAGCGGTGATGCCCATGATTACAAATGGGAATATCTATGCCCCGGTGATGATGATTGCTGAAAAAGCGGCAGATATGATCCTGGGAAATACACCGGAACCCCCGGACAAAGTGCCATTTTACCGCCATGATCCTCAAAACCGGGAAACAAACTCCTAAGTGCAAATGGGAACACTAAATCCATGTAGACATGATCAATCTGTCATTGAACTTATTCTCGACGGCCATCCATGGTCGTCTTGCGAGGGCGGTTGTTGACTTCGTCATCCTGGCTTCGTTTAACCACTCCCAACCCGTTCAATAACAAACTGACCATGTTATCAGGAATTCCTTCAGTGTTTTGGTAATCGTTTGCGAATTCAACCTACAAAAAGAGGAGACTTTGATGATTGAGAATAGAATGTGTATCGCTGGCAAATGGGTTGAATCTGTTTCCGGGGAGAGTCGCGAAATTATCAATCCCGCCAACAGCGAAGTGATAGCCAATGTCACTGAAGGTGCCGCAGAAGATGCAAAAAAAGCCATTGCAGCAGCCCGAAAAACCTTTGATGAAACCGATTGGCCAAACCTGCCCGGTCTGGAGCGAGGTAACATCGTCCATAGGCTGGGAGAGCTGGTTAGCAGGGAGGCAGAAGAGCTGGCACGACTTGAGAGTCTGGATACCGGTAAAACACTGGAGGAAAGTCGCTGGGATATGGAAGACATCGCCGGCATCTTTAAGTACTACGCCGGTCTGGCAGACAAAGACAACGGTGAAATCATAGATTCCCCTATTGCGGAGTCGTCCAGTCAGGTTGTACGGGAAGCTGTTGGTGTCTGCGGTCAGATCTCACCTTGGAATTATCCCCTGTTGCAGGCCTCCTGGAAACTGGCACCAGCTTTGGTTGCAGGCTGTACTATGGTTGTCAAACCCAGCGAAATAACGCCACTTACCACCATTCGTATCACTGAATTGGCGCAGGAAGCCGGAGTACCCGAAGGTGTGATCAATATTGTGCTTGGACCAGGCAACACTGTCGGGGCTGCATTATCCGAGAGCCCGGAAGTTGACATGATTTCCTTTACGGGCGGCATAGAGACCGGTAAGCGGATCATCAGGGCTGCCAGCGGCAACATCAAGAAAATAGCCCTGGAACTGGGAGGAAAAAATCCACATATTATCTTTGCCGATGCGCAATTTGACAATGCTGTTGACGCTGTATTGAACGGCGTGTTCTACCACGCAGGACAGATCTGTTCAGCCGGAGCGCGACTGATGATTGAAGATTCCATTCATGACCGATTTGTAGAAGCAGTAAAAGCCAGAATCGAAAAAATCAAACTGGGTGATGCCTTTGATTCCGAAACACAAATGGGCCCTTTGATCTCGGCAGAACACAGAAAAAAGGTGGAATCTTATGTGAAGATAGCGAAACAGGAAGGAGCTCAATGCATTTCAGGCGGCAGCAGACCCAAGGATAAGCAGTTTGAGTCGGGGTTTTTCTACTTACCGACCCTGCTGACAAGCTGCGACGATGAGATGCGAATCGTACGGGAGGAAGTTTTTGGACCTGTAATCAGCGTAGAACGATTTAAGAATGAAGACGAAGCGGTCCGACGTGCCAACAACACGATTTACGGACTGTCCGCAGGATTTTGGACTCAAGATGCAGACCGTGCGCATCGGGTTTCCAAAGCCCTGCGCTTTGGTACCGTCTGGGTAAATGACTTCAATGTCTATTTTACCCAGGCCCCCTGGGGTGGATTCAAGCAATCCGGTATGGGACGCGAGCTTGGTAAATATGGGCTTGAGGAGTACACCGAGCTGAAGCATATCTTCCAGAATCATAACCCTAAAGCTCAAAACTGGTTTGGTACTTAGGAAAGAAAATCCAGGCAGGTTATGACCACGCAAAGACTCATTGTCCTTTGGCAGCCGTGAATAGTGCTGTTTACCATTAAAGCCTTGTCGTCAAAGGAACAAAAAAGGGCATGGTCATGCGCCTGATTTCGGCGGACAGCATCATTCGTCCGTGCATTGTGTTGGTACACAGGCAGGGATTTTCGGGGAAACCGGTCGTTAGATATCTAACTCAAGTTTCGCACCCTTGTTTTATTCTATCAGTGGCTCTGCAGGTCACTGGGGAAGATGACTTTTACATAAAAGCTATTCGCTACCGGCAGTTAGCTT
>JAKSDL010000452.1 GCA_022360105.1 Pseudomonadota bacterium | reverse complement strand
TGCCCTGACCTGCTGTCCGTGTGACCTGGATGTGGAGAAAATCAAGCCTTTAGTGAACAATCCCAAGTTCATATGCAAAGCTTGTGGACGCGTTGCAAATGAGGAGAAAAGCCTTTGTCAACCGGAATCATTGAAATAAAAGACTGGGGTCAGGCTTGCATATTTGCATTTAAGAACGCAAGTCCCTGACAAATAATCATCTTTCTCATAATAGGGGACATGTTGAAAAATTGAAATTTGTCCCCTATTACTTTATAGTTTCTCTAAACGATAGGATTTTTGTTTTCACAACTCATAACGAGAACCAAGCTATTGCTGGCGGACCAGTTTTGTAGTGAACAGCACGTATAAGGCTGGAATCACGATTAAGGCAAGAATGGTGGAAAATCCCAATCCCCAAATTATGGCCATACAAAGGGGAAACCAGGAAGGTGAGGAAAAAGCCAACGGGGTTAACCCTGCAATAGTGGTGATCGAGGTCGTAAGGATTGGTCGAAGTCTATCCGATGCACCATGAGCGGCAGCCTCATAAATGTCCATTCCGTCTGCCCGATGATGATTCATCACCTGAACCATGACAATAGCGTCATTTACCACGATACCGATCAAGGCTATCACACCGATCATAGCTGGAAATGAAATTGGAATTTGCAAAATGAAGAAACCAAAGCCCATACCGGTCAGTGCCAGCGGTGCCATCGTCATTATGATGAAAGGTTGTCGAAATGAGCTGAAGAGCAATGCCAGAACCCCAAACACCATTAGCATGGCGATCAACAAAGCCTGCGCAGAGTTACCATAAGTTTCTTCGGTATTTTCCGCTTCGCCGGCAATTTCAAAACGGTAACCTTCCGGACAATCTGCAATCATATTTTCCAGTTTAGGTTCAAGCTGCGCATAAACGCTTTCTGCAGTTGTGTCACCGCTTAACCGAGACTGAACCGTAACAGATCGAACCCCATCTAAGTGGACGAAGTTTGTGCCAACTGATTCAACAACCGGATTAACCAGCGAAAGAAAAGGAGCAAAATCCCCCCCTCGGGTTTGAACGCTCAAGGTTTCCAGTTCATAGAAAGAAACAATGCCGGAAGGTATCAGACCCTGGCTATTGGCCTGGGATGCCATACTCAACTGAATATCCAAATCGGGCTGTGATCCCGGCATTTTGAAGCTGCCGATCTTACTGTTGCTGGTAGCAATGCGGATTTGCTCCATCAGATCTGCCTCAGTGAGATCATAAAAGCTCAGCGCTGTTTTATTTGCTTTAAAACGCAATTCTGTGCGCATCGGCCCCATATTATCCCGAATATCAGATGTACCGGGTGTGTTCCCGAGTGTCGTTTTGATGTCAGTTGCTATATCACGAAGGATCGCTGGGTTTTCCCCATAAAGACGAATCTGTATCGGATCTTCGCTGGATGCTCCGCTTAGATCTGCAGATAAGCGTGTGGTCAACCCCGGCTCGTTCTTAAACGATTCTTTGAGTATTTCCCGAATTTCCTGCAAATACTGATAAGCGGGATTTTCTCTTTGATCCTTGGGGGTAAAAAGCGCCGATACTCCCACTATGTAATAGGTTCTGCTTTCCTGCAAATAGTCGTTTATTGAGACCAGTGAATACGGGCTGAGTTCTCCGGCGTGCGTGATGACATTGGAAAAATAAGGCTTTTCTTTTAGTGCGTCTCCGGCTAGCTTGGCAACCCGATTCGCATCCTCAAGGGTTGCGTCCGGTTTCAATTGAATAGTTACTCCGAGCGGACGACGATCTTCTTTGGGATAAACAATCGTTGGCAAATCAGCCATAAGTGACATGGCAACAAGAAAAGTTGCCAACGCTATAATACCGACTATTCCAGCTCGAACACGATTACTAATAGGAATGGCTAGTAGCCAGCTTTGTAACCATTTTCCGGCTTTTTCCGTGAGAACATCAACTTTTGTTTTTTTGTTTTCCTTAAGAGATGCGTTCTCCAATACAAAACGTGATAGAGGGATGCAGATCAGGAAAGCAATAATCAGACTGGCAACCAAACAACCAATTGTAGTCAGTGGAATCAGCCGAATGAACTTGCCATCAATACCACCAATCATTATTAGCGGCACCATTGCCAGTATCGTAGTGGTTTGCCCGGCCAGAGCCGGCATAAAGAACTGCTTGACCGTTTCAACAGCTGATTCGTTGAATGATTTACCTCGCATGTAAATATGTTCGTGCATACCCTCCATGACCAGAATGAAGACATCCACCAACAAACCAAGCGCTATTACCATGCCGATGATCACAAGAGAATTTAGTGTGAAGCCGCCAAAACTGATCATCATTAGCGCTCCAAGCAGTGCAATCGGCATTGCTAAAGCCGCCACAATTGCTTCTCGCCATGTCAGTGCAAACAACAAGATAAAAAACACAGCAATCACTCCCTGCAGCAAACTACCTTGGATTTCAGAGAAACTCTCCTCAATCAATTCTCCTTCGCTGCTTGTTTCCATGATATTCAACATAGATGGCCATTTGCTGTCTGAGGTGTGTATTTCAATATAATTGCGTATGCGTTCAATGACCGCTAGCGTGTCTTCACCCGGGCGTTTCTGAATCGAAAAACCAATTGCGGGTTGGAATGGCTGACCGTCGATACTGATGTCTGTTTTGCCCTTGGGATTCTCCAACCCGTTTTCAATTTGTGCGATATCTTTTAAACGGATCACGTTTTCACCATTCTGGTTAGCGACCACGAAATTTCGAATATCTTCAACACTGTTAAAGCGACCTTCCAGATAAAGCGGTAAGGTTCCAGTGTTGCTTTGAATTCTGCCCCAGGAAACATCTCGATTGCTTGTTGAGATACGCTCACGGATGTCAGTTGCTGAATATCCTAACGAGCGCAATGACTGGGGATCAAGACGGATGTGGATGACGTCCTTGTGGGCTCCCTGCAAATTGACCTTTCGCACTCCCTCAACCTGCTCCAAAGCCCGTTTAATTCTGTCTGCCTCGATATTCAAGTCGTATTCTG
>JAKSDL010000580.1 GCA_022360105.1 Pseudomonadota bacterium | reverse complement strand
TTTTAATGCAGCCTCGGCCTGTTTTCTATTATGGATATTTCGAATTAATACTAAGAAGGCCTGCTTCCCTTTATATGTGATTGAGTTGGCATTGTATTCAACATAGCATTCACTCCCATCTTTGTGTATTAATTTAGTCTCGTAATTGGATGGTCGAGAGACTTCCTCTTCATCTACAAAAAATCGATCCATGATTTCCTGATAAGATGATGCGTCGATATATTGTTTGAACTCAGTGCCAACCAGCTCGGATACTTCGTAACCTGTCATTGTTCCTAGGTAGGGATTGGCAAATTGAATCATACCATCCTGGAGAACGAGAATGCCATCTTGAGCCAGATCTACCAGCTCCCTGTACTTTTCTTCCGATTCTCTGAGTACATCCTCCATCTCTTTTCTTTCTGTAATATCTCTGCCTTCAGGAATTAACAGGACCACTTTTCCATCATCATCTGAAATTGGTTTCAAGGAGAAATCGATGATGTGTTTTTTATTTTTATGGTCCACGTGAGTTGTTTCAAAGCGGATGAACTCACCTTTTGCAGCCCTGTGAATGGCCTCCTTGACGTCTTCAAAATACTCTTTGTTATTCCACCAGGGGCAATCCCAAAAATATTTACCTACAATATCAGTAGGTTCGATATCTGCAAATCGCAATGCCGTGTTGTTGGTCTTAATAACCCTGCCGTCTGGGGAGAGTAGACCGATAAGCTGGTAGGTCTGGTTAAAAATTGCCTTAAATAACTGTTCACTTGTGCGCAATTCACTGTTGGCTTTTTCTGCGTTGTCTTTTAAAGCATTGATGCTGTCAGCCAAGGCCAGGGATAACAGTGTAATCATCCAGACAATGCCAAAACGATAAGCGAACTCATTAAATCCAATCGCCGGAAGGATGCCAAGCCTGACCAACAAAAATAGGGTAAACCCAAAAATAAGAAATCCCCAAGCCGCAAAATAAAAACGGACGGGTTGCTTTTGCACCTTTCGCAGTAGGATAAAACTTATTGTTATAGTGACAAAGGTAATAAGAGCAATAAAAACAAGGGTTTTAGCAACTGCTCCATAACTAACAAAAGGGATAAAAATCAGGATAAAGCAGGTAATATACTGAAGCGATGTGATGACACTTGATAGTTGAGGACTATATGCCTTTAACCTCAGGAAGGATTTAGCAAAACCGAGTAGCAAGATGCCTGAGATTGAAAGCAGTACCAGACCTACTTTTTGATTGACTACCAGGTCATCCGGAAAAAAATACAACTGTGCAATGCCTTCATACAGTATGTTCCACGATAGAAAGGCAATAAAGAAAACAACATAGTAGAAGTAGCTGACCTCCCTCAGCGAAATATACAGAAACAGGTTATAAAGCAGCATGATCATCATGGTGCCGTAAAACAATCCCAACAAAAAATATTCCGTCTTGCTTTGTTTCAGGAATTCAACCTGATGCCAAAGATGTAGGTCGACAACCAAAGTGGATTGGTTTTGAATTTTCAGATAAAAGGTCTGATCAAGGTGATAAGGTAAGCTTAGATTAAAAACAAAACGATGATGGAATACATCCCTGGTGGATTTTGGAGTGGAAACCCCGGTTTTTATGCTCCAGAATCCTTTGTTATTGATTTTGGGCATATAGAGCTCTATCACATTAATATTGGCAGGCCGTGTTTCAAGCACCCAGGCCTCATTTAGCAAGCTCTGGTTGCGGATCGTTAGCCGTACCCAATAAGCAGATGCAGTGTAACCAAATGTCGGAACTTCCTGGTGGTTTTTTTTAAACCTGGAAGCGTATGCCGGCGAAGACACCTGATCAATTGTTAATTTTCCATCAGGATCTTCCAGCAATTCAACGTAGGGGTTTAAATTCAATTGCAGTGCGTCATCCGAGGTAAGGGCAGGCTCAACTGCATTGGCTTTGATAGAAACCAGCAAAGCAGCAATAATAAAGATGATTATCGAATGCATTAACTGTTTCATTATTTCCAATACCAGAGTAAATTGACCCCTGTGATGGAGTGCTTAATTGACTGGGGATATCTTACTGGCTTTGATAATTTTTGTATTACTTGCCCGGTGTTCATAAGGTCTGTTGCGCGCAGATTCAGCTTTTATGTATCGAATGTCATTGTAGTCTTTTTGTAAGGTAATTTCCATTCGGTAGAAAATGCAACTTAGTTTGACATACTATTTACATAGCTAAATCAGGTCTCTACAATTCAAATCCTGATATAATTGACTACATCCAATTTATTGAATGATAACCAAAGGTAGACATGCCGACTGAACAATTTTCCCAAGCCATTGTAAGAAAACCCGGTCTCTCAATAATTCGCGGTATCACTACTGCTGATCTAAGTACTCCTGACTTCAGCAAAGCAATGATTCAACATGACGCTTATGTAGATGCGCTTAGATATTGTGGTCTTGAAGTGACCGTTTTGGATGCAGATGAAGACCACCCTGATTCTGTTTTTGTAGAGGATACAGCCATTGTTACGGATCAGCTGGCAGTTATTACCAGGCCGGCACCAGAGTCCAGGCAGTCCGAAATCATTTCTATGGGTAAAACGATAGACAAAATGTTCAAAGACGTCAGAAAAATAGAAGCTCCCGGGACTTTAGAAGGTGGGGATGTGATGCGAATCGGCAGTCGGTTCTACATCGGTTTGTCAGGGAGAACAAACAAGGAAGGGGCACAACAACTGATAATAAATTTAGAAGATTATGGATACGAGGCCTGTACAGTGAAAATGGATGAATTACTTCATCTAAAAACAGGTGTCTCGACCTTGGGAGATAAAACGATTCTTGTAGACCCTGAGCTGGCATCAGAAGAACAATTCAAGCCATATCAACATATTAAGGTCGAAAGTGCAGAGTCATACGCAGCCAATTGCATAAGAGTGAATGATTTTATCCTTTTTGCACAGGGATACCCAATCACAAAACAAAAGCTGGTTGAGGCGGGTTTTAAACTGATTGAGTTGGATATGTCCGAGTTCAGGAAGCTTGATGGTGGCTTAAGTTGCCTTTCATTGAGGTTTTAGTAGCAGGTTTACAGAATACTTAATCGTAATTATTTAAAATAATTAAATTTTTGTCGAATTTGGAGCCGGCTAAATTGACAATTGCAATTAAACCAGTAACCTTTTGCCATCAAATACAAGTAAGTGTTGAATGTGTATTGCTGGAGCATGGATTAGGATTGATAATTTGCAGAATGATTAAGTAACAGAGCTATGTCGAAAAACGGTTTAATTTACGAAGGAATCGTAAACGGATTCAACTGTGCAAAATGGTTAATGAAGCAACGTCCTCATATCAAGGGGCTGGAACATCTGAAGAATCTACCTGCCCAGGTAATTTTTACAATAACTCATGACAGTTATTTTGAGATTCCTTCACTGGCAAGTGTATATAAAGCTATTGAACCAGCACCAACTTTTACTATCATGGCCAAGGAAGATTTTCTAAGTGGCAGGTATCTTTCATTGAATTTCTTTCAAGATAGCGCTTTCTTAAGTAGCTTACTCAAACTGATAGATAAAACGGGTGCACCAAAAGCGATATTTAATAAGCTTAATCTCATTTCAATACCCCGACCGTTTGCAGATGCGCAGCTTAACAAACAAGGTAATTTTAAACACCAGATTTCATCTCAGTTTTCCCAGTTCAAATCCCGCATTTCGGATGGATTTTCGACAGTGATATTTCCTGAAGGCACGACTTGGGGATACGGAGGATTGAGAAAGATTCGCAGTGCAGTCTATCAATTGGTATCTACCTCGTTTGATCAACACGGCAAGAAAATTTACATGCTACCTATTAATGTGAAGGTTGATAAATTGGTTAAGGGCTGGAAAGACGTGTTCATCAATGTGGGCAAACCGGAGTTTTTCATCAAATCCAAAGATGAGTTCAACCAGCAACTATATGACGTTCTTCAACGCTTGCACACTATTACATTCAGCCAGATAGCCGCATATAATCTTAAAAAACAAGCATCTATAGCAGCGTCCAGGTCCAAATCGGCCGTTCAACTGAAAAGGGACCAGCTAAAAGATCAGTTGGAAAAGGCTGTGCTGGCTATTCACAAACGAGTGAAAGAGGGCATTCTGCCACATATGGATCAGGGATTAAAAGAAAGTGGATATCTTCACTATAAATTGGACAGGTTTATTCAATACTGTGAAAAAAACAAGTATTTGGAACGATTAACCGATGGGCAAGGTCATCTGCTTGACGTGAAAAAGCTGCTTTCCAATTATCCACCTAGGCAATTCCGCAAGAAGAATCCCGTGGCGTTCCATGCAAATGAACTATCATCCCTCGGGGACAATAAAATCATACCTGCATTTGAAAACCAATAAAAAGAAAATTTATGGGAACCAAGCCTAAAAAAATCAAATACATGCACGAACTGTTGCCGCCTGAACAAAAGTGGCTGGCAAAAGCAGTCGTTTCGGTGATATTGGCCGACAATAGGGTGGAAGACAGCCAGGTTGCTTTTATGAAAAAAATGAGCAGGGTCTTTTTGGAAGAAGAATCAAAGGAAACGCTGGCAGAAATTATCAGACTATTGAAGACAAAAGAGTTACCGGACATACAAAAATTCGAGGTCAAAAATCCTGAACACCTCATTTTTATGCTCAATACCCTGGTGTCATCAATTTTTGTGAATGAAAACCAGCAATCCGTCGAAGTTAAAAACTACTTCAAAGCAGGTCTGCAACTGGGTGTGACCTACGAAGTATTAATGCTAAAACTCACCTATCAAAAAGAACGCTTCCGTATCAAAATGGCCCAAAGAGAAGTCGACCAAACCATCCGGGAGATCCTCACTCACAGGGGTTCGACAAATAACTAACTTAGGGCAATAGCGCTTTGCCATACCTACGAAAGTGGCTGGTTTACGGACTCCAACGGACCAAATCGCCATGTTAGTTGTGATGGCAAGGGGAATGATTTTCATCGTGAGGCTCAAACTGTGGTCCAGAATAACTCGTAAAATTAGGCGGAATTTAAAAAAAACAGGGGCTTTGGATTGATTTTTTGGTTGGCTTGTCGATAGTATTTACTGATCAAGAGACTTTGACGCTGTTTCTATTATAAACTCTATAAAATCAGGGTTTCAGCGTTTTACATAAAAAAAGCCGATTCTATTCAGTTTACAGATTATTGCTTTAGAGATTTTCAAGGAACAGGAGTGGAATGGATAATCCCAAGATCTACATCGCATTTAGATTTCATGTTAATTTCAATCACTCCTACAGAGGGAATACACCAGACGAAAATGGTTTTGGTAAGGATATCAGGATCATCCGTCATATCATCGATACTTTAAACGACTACAACTCAAAAGGAATCGATGTTTGTGGCACTTGGGATGCAGACAACTATTTTTCATTACAAAATGCAATCCCGGAACACAGTCCTGATCTTATCGAAAGTTGGAAAAAAAGACTCGAAGCAGGCAGGGATGAATTCCAAATAATGTCATATAATAACGGGCTGATCAGTGCTCACACAGCCCGGGAATTTGAAGAGGTCATAAAAAGATCGATATCAAATGATGACAAATCCGGCATCAAAGACATTTTCGGTTCATATGAGCCTATGGTAAGGCCTCAGGAAATGATGTTCACTCCGATTCAACTTAAGGCTTATCAACAACATGGCATTGAATCGATCAGTCTTTTCAATAGTGCGCTACCATTTAACACCTTCAGCAATTTC
>JAKSDL010000389.1 GCA_022360105.1 Pseudomonadota bacterium | reverse complement strand
TGGATGATAAGCAGGTCCGCGAAATTATCCCCTTGCTTAAGGAGCGGGGAGCCGAGGGTATTGTTGAGTATCCGCTGAACAAGGTGGTGTTTTAGGGCAGGTCTTTATCGCGTGCCTGCGGAACGACGACATGGTGGATTGTTCATTTACTTCTGAATTCTCCGGGAGCTGCCTCCGCTCTCAGATCGATTCTTCCGGCTCGACAGGCCAGGTTCGGGTATAAAGGCTAATACCTGTGAATACCCTTCTCCTAGATGGCTATAATCTTGTTTTTCGGGCCTACTATGGTATGCCCGAGCTGACTCGAAGCGACGGCTTCCCGACGAATGTGGTTCATGGATGGTTGCGCACCTTATGGCTGTTAGAGGATCAGCAGAAAGCGGAGGGGATGGTGGCCTTCTTCGATTTAGGCCCCCCAACTGAGCGCGAAGCTTTACAGGCGGATTATAAGGCAAACCGGTCCGAGACTCCAGAGGACCTGGAGAAACAAGTCCCGTGGGTAAAGCGACTGACTGTTGCTCTAGGTCTTCCTGTCGTGGAGCAGCAAGGGGTTGAAGCGGATGACCTGATTGGAGCCGCGGCCTTGCGACTAATGCAGGCCGGACAGACAGCCACCATTGTCAGCGCAGACAAAGACCTGGGCCAGGTCGTTCAACCTGGAATTTTCCAACTCTTGCCTCCGCCCACGGCTAACCCGCGCCTGGGTTGGCGGCTCCTCGATGCCGAGGGGGTCGAAAAGAAATTCGGAGTGCCCCCGGAAAAAATTCCCGACTACCTCGCACTGGTCGGAGACACGTCGGATAACATACCGGGCTTGCAAGGAGTCGGCCCGAAGACTGCAGCCAAGTGGATTTTAGAATATGGGGACCTGGAGGGCATTATTGCTCAGGCAAACTATATTAAGCCTCCGCGATTTCAGGACAAGGTGGCCGTGCAAAAGGACGATTTGCGAAGAAACCTGAAAATGGTCACTCTGAATACGGAGCTTCCGCTTCCAGATTCGTTAGTGCGGAATCCAGTGCAGGTAGAGGAAGCGGCTGCTATTCTGGAGGAGCTCGAAATGCGGAC
>JAKSDL010000230.1 GCA_022360105.1 Pseudomonadota bacterium | reverse complement strand
TGCGCCATTAAAGGAGAGGCTATCAAGGTTATTGATAAAAATAGTATTGTTATTAGCTTGGTTTTCATTTGTCACCTCGTATAAAAAGCGGAATAGGTTAAATTTATGACTCTACTATGCGCCAGAATCAACAGTTTGTAGTGAGAGGGTGACAAACGGATTTAGTTTGTTGACAAACGGAGGAGCGAACAGCAGATTTACTCTTCAAAAGCGGATAATCAGCTTGATTTATCAGACCATTAAAAAGTAGTCTTTTGGGATGAACGGAGACTTCTTGGTTATTTACCATTGTTGACACCTTTTCTGCGGATCTTTATGACTATCAGAATTCTGCTTACAGGCGGTACCATTGATAAAGAGTACGATAAAATTCATGGACAACTGGTTCTGACCAAATCGCATATCAATGACATGTTGGAACAAGCCCGGTGCAGGTTGGAGACCTCTATCGACTCATACAAGCTGCAAGATAGCCTGAATATGGATGATCAGGACAGGATATCGATTACGGAAAAATGTAAATCCTATCCCGAAGAAAGGATAGTTATCACCCACGGCACAGATACAATGGTCGAAACCGCATCAATACTGAATGAACATATCAAAGATAAGACCATAGCGCTTTTTGGCGCCATGATTCCTTATACTTTTGGAAATTCGGATGCGCTGTTTAACTTCGGAACTGCCCTGGCCGCTGTCCAATCCCTGCAGCACGGAGTATACGTAGCTATGAACGGTATTATCTTCCCTTATGACAATGTTCGTAAAAACCGGGAAGAAGGTTATTTCGAGTACCTCACCTAACAGCGTTGTTTTATATGCTTGAATTCTTCAACTCTTTTGGTTTTTCCACCGCAGACTGGGTAATTTCAATGGTTTGTGGTTTATTGATAGGTATGGCCAAAGCCGGTGTCAGTGGAACCGGCATGGCCATTATTCCCATCATGGCAATGGTTTTTGGGGGCAAGCCGTCAACCGGTATTGTGTTACCCATGTTGATCACAGCCGATGTATTTGCTGTCCGCTATTATAACAGACATGCCGAATGGAAATATGTTCTCAAGGTAATGCCCTGGGCTATGATTGGTGTCTTTATCGCCCTTGCTGTTGGACACTACATTTCCGACTCTGTCTTCAAAAGTATTCTGTCGGTATCTGTACTATTGGGAGTCGGCTTAATGATCTGGCAGGATATTCGAAAAAGTCTGATTGTCCCGGAAGGACGCTGGTTCGCCGCAGTATTGGGTCTGGCAGGAGGTTTTGCCACGATGATTGGCAATGCTGCCGGTCCGATAATGGCGCTTTATCTGCTTTCCATGCGCATTCCAAAGTTTGTCTTTATTGGAACCGGGGCCTGGTTTTTTCTGTTAATCAATCTGTTTAAGGTTCCCCTCCATATTTTTGTCTGGAAAACCATCACCTTAAAGACACTTACTTTCAACGCTATCCTTGCACCAGCCATTATTACCGGTGTGTTTATCGGCATACAGATTGTTAAAATCATCCCGGAAAAACCTTATCGATTTCTCGTAATCGGAACGACGGTTGTTTCATCACTACTGCTTTTCTAGAGCCGTATTGACGGCATCTTTTTCCATTATTATTGTAAGATGACGAGTTTAATACTATTGAAGATTAACAATTTATAGGGCAGATCCGGAACGCTAATCATAAACTTAATACTTTTCAGGACTAACATTGCGCCGTAGATCCAAAATTGACAGAAAAATACTTGACGGGTTTTTAACCAAAGAGACCAGTTTTTTAATGACTGCGGAAGTGAAAGCTCTGGTCGGGACCATGCGAATTTCAGTAGAACAGCTGATTGAGCAGCTATTGCCTTGGGCTGCGGAGAAAGCAATAGTTCCTGCCTCCAGGTTTAAGGTTGGTGCTGTATCCCGCGGTAACAGCGGCAATCTTTACCTAGGCGCCAACATTGAATTTAAAGGCATGCCTGTCTACACAACCATTCATGCTGAACAGGCATCCATTGCCAACGCCATGTCCCACGGAGAGACAGGCATTAAATCATTGTCGGTCACAGCTCCCCCTTGCGGAATGTGTCGGCAGTTTTTGAACGAGTTAAATACCTCAGCCGAGTTAAAAATCCAGATCGGCAATGATGAACCGGTTCTTCTTCCGCAAATACTTCCCCAGGGATTTGGACCGGATGATCTTGATGTTCGTTTCAAATTAATGGATGACGTAACGAAAGGGTTTAACCTTGAAACCCCTACCGATGACGAATTGGCCAACAAAGCCCTGGAAGCTGTCAACAAATCTCATTCCCCTTATACTTCGTCCCACGCCGGCGTTGCCATCAAAACCAGAAACGGGCAGATATTTATCGGACATTACCTGGAAAACGCCGCCTATAATCCCAGCATGTTACCCTTGCAGGCCGGTCTCTCCAATCTGGTGATGGCAGGCAGGAATTTCGCCGAGATCTCCGATGTTGCCCTGGTGCAATGTGAAGACGCTGCGGTGAATCATATCGAAGCGGCACAGAAATTGTTGAACTCCATTTCCTCCGTGCCTTTGAGGATTTATAAGGCTGTTTAGATCAAAGGTGGATCTGTTTCACTTGATCCACCAATTTGCGTTATGACACGTTCCGGCAGGAAAGAGAATTTTCTATTTTTCAACTCGCACCATCAGCTGGTGCTCAATGTCAGCTTCAAAAAAGAAATCTCCTTTTGGTTCAAATCCGTGTTTTATGTAGAAGTCGAGAGTCTGAGTTTGAGCATGCAGTTTAATGTTATTGTACCCGTTTTCCCGGGCTGTGTTGATCATGAACTCAATCAAACGATTTCCATACCCTTTGCCCCGATAGGCCTGGCGAATAGCCAGGCGTTCCAGTTTTACCCATTCTCCGATAAATCTCATTCGTCCGGTTGCAAAGGGCTCGTTGTCGATTTCTCCCAACACATGCAAGGCTGAAAAATCCTTACCGTCAATGTCAATGTCATAAGGGCAGTGTTGTTCCTCTACAAATACAATAGATCGGATCGAATATGCCTTTAGCATTTCATCCTGGGTGGTTACGATCTTAAACATGAAATCACTCACAAATCTGGTTAAAATACTTCCTTGTTTTCCTTGGCAATAACAATTCGGTTTCTTCCTTCCTCCTTGGCCTGGTAAAGTGCATCATCCACCTTTCCGATTAATTTGACACTGGAGTCCCTGTAATCAGGAACAATACTGGCTATCCCAAAGCTGACAGTTGTATTGATCTCCTGATTAGCGTTGACAACTACTGTAGATGCCACCTGGGTTCTTACTTTTTCTGCCATTTCAAAGGCTTGAATTGTGTTGGTTTCCAGGAGGAGTACCACGAATTCTTCACCGCCAAATCTGACCACCAGATCGGTATCCCTTTTAAAAACGGAGCCCAGAATCTCGGCGAATTGCTTTAGATACAAATCTCCAGCCAGGTGCCCATAAGTATCGTTGACCTGTTTAAAGTGGTCAATGTCCCCCATGATAATTGTGATCAAACTGCCATCCCGACTCGCTCGTTTCCATTCTCCTTCATAGACTTCGTTAAAGTAGCGACGGTTGAAGAGGCCAGTCAGCGCGTCAATCCTGCTCAGTTCCTGCAGTTTGATTTCATTTTCCAGTGCAATCCAATACTCGCTGTTTCCTCGATAGGTAAGAATCAGCATAAACATGAAAAACAGGATGATCATCACAGCCAGGCTAAGGTTTTCCCCCAGCACCAATAATACGATAGAAGCAGGTAACAATAACAAGGCGTTGTATAAAACAGCCAACATTCGCTTTGGTAGAAATGCAACCACTCCTCCTGCACAGATTGCAGCTGAGCAGACAGTCATTAAAGACTTATTGTACTCAACGCCTTCCTGTAGCATGAATGCAGCAAATCCGGTTCCCCAGACAATCGCTGTCAGCAGGATGGAACAGAGAAAAAAGGCCTTGTTTACCTTGGGTTGCCACTTGGCGAATGGTTTGAAAAACAGGATATGGATTAAACGAATCAGGCAAGTGATACAAACAGCGATAAAGAATACTGCAGCAAAAAACTGCTGTTTCAAATAGTAATCAGCCGCTGATAACAGAAGCACAGCCAAAATGAAATAGAAAATTAATCCAAACGAGGATCGCTTTTTTAAATCAAATAAAACGCGCTCGTTTATGATGTTTCGCGGTGATTTCATTACTTTATAATTAGGGATTAGTTCATATCGGAACCTACCCGATATAAAAACACAAATCCTAAAACGAGGCAAGCTTGCTTTAAACTCTTAAGACTGTCTCTTACGGCCTGTGATCATCGGCTTTCGTGAATTCTATTTGTAAAACTTGTGTAAAATTCAACAGCCAACTGTTTTCGATTTGATGCTATTGTGATTTCTTAAGATTCTGTTTTCTTTTTTAATCTATTAGTTGTGGACCAATTTCGACCTTGGTGCAACACCGGCTGACTTCTTCCCTATCTTGTGTTACTGTGTCCCAATTCAAGCAACGATTACCTGACAACTCGTAAAACGAATGAGAAGGCAGGCAACAAACATCCAAAAGATCATCTAACGGCTGAAACGACGAAAGAATTTACGTAAATATTACTTGAAATCACAGGTAAGGCGATTGGTCAAGAGTAAAGAAAGGAGTATGTATGGAGATCACAGTTGACAAGAATCCGGACAAAAAAAAATTGGAATCAATGGCTATCAAAAAATGGTCTATATGGGAAGAGACTGTTTCCGAATTTCCCTGGTATTACCAGGAGGCTGAAACTTGCTATATTCTTGAAGGCAGCGTAATCGTGACCCCGGATGGTGGATCTCCGATTGAAATTGAAGCCGGTGACCTGGTAACTTTTCCCAAGGGAATGTCTTGTACCTGGAAAATATTAAAGGACGTTCGCAAACATTATAAATTTGTCTAAAGTCTAATGAGATGCCATCTAACCGCCAGATTTGCTGCGGCGAACCTAACGGTGTTCCTGTTTTTTCTGGCCCTGGTCTGTGTTGAAAACCTTCAAGCTTCCACAACCGATCCCAAGGCATTGGTGGTTCCACCGGATGATCCCTACGAAATCCGCCTGGTGACTTTCTCACCCCACGATTCTCTTTTTGCATGGTTTGGTCATTCTGCCCTGGAAGTAAGAAACAATCTAACCGGAAAAGCCCACATGTTTAACTTTGGTGGCTTCTTTTTTGATATGGAACATCTGCTTCAATTCACATTCGGAAAATTTGTTTTCTGGAGTTTTGCATCCGAATCCTCCCAGGCCTTGATTCCCTATCGAAGAGAAAACCGGCATATTGTATACCAGACTCTAAACCTCACCCCGCAACAGAAAACAGAGGTTCGACGTCTTTTGCTATATCACCTGAGACAGGAAAACAGGTTTTATGTTTATGATCACTTTCTTGACAATTGCTCCACAAAAATCAGGGACGTTATTGACCAGGCTATGTCCGGGCAATTGAAACAACAATCCATGCAACCTGTGAAACCCACATTTAGAGACTTTGTTCATCGGATGATGGCAGGGGTTCCCCATCTGGACTTTACAACCAATTTCATCTTAAACGATTCAGTCGATCAAGCAATCACCGATTGGGATACGATGTTTCTTCCCGATCGATTAATGGCGGTTATTCAAAAAGCGAAAAATCCCGCCCTTGGTAATATACCACTTGTAGCAGAGAAAATAGAAAAAAATGCGGGTGCCGGGGATTTCTTTTTTACAACAAAAGCTAATCTAGTCAACACTGTGGTCAAAGAATTTGTCTTAGGTTTTTTTTTACTGGCAATAATCGGTCTCAGCGCGATATTCTATATTAAAAACCATCAGCTTTTTAGTAGGCTATACCCGGCTTTGGTTTCCGTTTTTTCTATGATTTTCGGAACACTTGGCTTGATTCTTTTCTTCATGATGTGTTTCACCGATCACAAAGATACCTACTGGAACGAAAACATCTTATTGCTTAACCCAATTACATTTATGCTGGGTATCGCAGGATTAGCAGCGGTGTTTGGAAAGTTAAAAAAGCTGTTTTCATGGCTGAGTGTGGTATCTGGTTTGACTGCGTTTGCTGCATTCGGACTGAAGATACTTCCCATGTTTGATCAAGCTAACGGACAACAACTAAGAGTTCTGCTACCTGTGTTATTGGTTATTGGCATCACAGGGATGGTGGAAATAAAGAACAGTAACCAGCCACAATCTGGAAATATAAAATCGTAATTAAGATGAAAAGGAAAAACACAGCAATTCTACTTTTTGATGATGTCGAAGTTTTAGATTTTGCAGGTCCATTTGAAGTGTTCGCCGTCACAGACGAATTGAGCGAACACCAGCGACTCAACGTATACACGGTTGCAAAGGAGAACCGGCCAATCATAGCCAGGAACGGACTCTCCATCAACCCGGATTATGCGATTGCAGATGCACCTGAGCCACAAATCATCATCATCCCCGGTGGTGATGGAACACGACCTGTTTTAGGCCAGGATGATATTATTTCCTGGATTGCACAGGGAGCAGTTACAGCAGACAAAGTTCTTTCGGTATGCTCCGGGGCCTTGCTGCTTGCAAAGGCCGGTTTGCTAAAAGGCTTGAAAGCCACTACTCATCACCAGGTATTTGATACCCTTGAGTCTTTAGCTCCCGAAACTGTCATTGTCAAAGATCAGCGCTTTGTTGATAACGGTAAAATCATTACTTCTGCAGGAATCAGTGCCGGAATCGACATGAGTCTGTACGTCATCGAGCAACTGTTTGGTTCGGAAGTTGCGGACGCAACTGCAGACTACATGGAATACCGGAGATAGGTTTTTTGGACGTCCGTTCAAAATGGTTCCCATGAAATGCCGCCTGAAACAATCAGGCGGCAACCAGCCTTTTGTGCTTAAAAATTCCCCACAAATAACACCCCATTAAATGGTTAATCCCGGTTAATAGATGTTGCTTTTCACAGCAGATCACAGAGAATAATCCCTATTTACTGGTAATGGGAAATGGTGCCATCACAATGCTATTTTTAAGACGTTTTTGGGTGCAACCGCCAGGAATTGCGCCTTGTTATAATTTCATCGTTTCAGTAGAATACAATCCACAACGAACAGCAAATAGGTGTTAACTATTTGATTTTAAAATATAATCAACAACCCTGATGTTAAATCACCCAATCATTGTCGCTCGAATACCTGTGAAATCAAGAGATACAATACTAAGAATCTGCTCCCGGTTTCAGCAAAATGCAGCTTTATTGGGTGATCTGACAGCGGACTGATTCATCTTCCTGCCAAATTATGCAATGAAACATTATCACCGACAATTATCCCCATTACTTAAAAAAAGTCTGATTTTTCTGATTTTACTGATCTTTAGTATTATCGTAATCGGGCCCCCATCGTTTGCCCAGAATCGTCTGTTTATAGGTTTTACAAAGTCCCAGGCAATGAATTCACTTGCTTTCACCAGCGAGTGGCGGCAAAAAGAGATGGGCGAAATATTCTGGCCCCTGGTATACGACCAACTCTGGATGATGGGACCTGCCCCGGATTATAGGCCATTGCCAGGTTTGGCCAAACGATGGGAAACCGATGATTATAAAACCTGGAGGTTTTTTCTGGATAATTCCTCCAAGTTTAGTGACCAAATTCCTGTATCCCTTAACGATATCATTTTCTCGTTAAATATTTTTGCAAACAAATCCAGTGAATGGAATCAGCGGGGAATAGAGATTCAGGACATCAAAGCCATGGAGAACAGTGTTCTGGAAATTACTTTGAAGCATGCCCACAGCGGACCGTATCCACCGTTTTACAGAATGCCTGTTTTTCCAAGGCATATTTGGAAAAAATATCAACATAGCCTGTCTCGAAATAAAAACAAACAAGCTATTGGCTCCGGCCCCTTTATAGTCAAAGAATTTAAACCGGGCGAGATGCTGAGATTAGTTAAAAACCAAAATTATCATGGCTACCCGGCCAAATTTGATGAACTGGTATTTTTAATTTTTCCAAACAACAATTCGCTTTCGTCAGCCCTTAAATCAGGTTTAATAGATCTATTTGGTTACAAAGGTATCGATCCTTCCAGGATCAGAGAGTTTGATTCTGCCATGGGAGTCAAAACAGTCGTTACTGAAGGGATGGAACTTCACTGGTTATCATTTAATTTTTCTCAAAATCCGGCTATTCGGGACATTAAGGTCCGTAAAGCAATAATGACGGTTATCGATAAAAAGCAGATCGTGCGTCAGGTGTTTGGCGGATATGCCAAAGAAATTGACAGTTTTATCTACCCAGAATTGTCCGGATACAATTTCGATTTGCCTGCTTACAAGCACAATGTGGATCAAGCGATTGATATACTCAATGAAGCTGGATATATAGACATTGACGGGGATGGCATAAGAGATAATCCAAAATCTATTCGAGATTTGTCATTCACCTTGCTCGTATCGAAGTCCAACCGTGCTCAAGTTCGCACGGCCGGATACCTTAGAAGACAGATTTCCCGCATTGGTATCCGCATCAACTTGTTAAGCGCTGACTCCCAATCGTATAAGAACTATCTTCACAATCCCATGGAAAGTACTCACGACATCGCTCTCAACAGCAAGGCCCCGGGACCTTATCAAGATTGGATTTGGAATATGATGAAGAGTGATGAAGGCCTTTCTAACCAGGCTAATGTATCCAATTATATAAATCCCGCATTTGATAGAATTCTGACCAAGCTATTGACAACGGGAAGTTCCAAAAAGCGTTTACAATATTTAAAACTGGCTCAGGAAATTCTGGCTGATGAATTACCATACGGTATGCTTGTCAGGCCTTACAAAATCTGCCCGGTACGACAAGATCGGATTGATGAAGTGGTTATTTCGATGGGGGGAGTGTCTTCTGAAATCAATCCCTGGAATTATTTACATCTGGAGATACCTGAGTGACCCGGGCCACTTTTGCACACATTTTAAATTTCGTTAAAGCGTGACAACATCCTGTTCTTTGCAAACCAAACAGGTCAAAACCGAACCCTAAAATGTATGCTTTTAAAAACAGGTTGGAATTTTACGCCTTGACATTAATATTTATAGGATTCGTTCTTTTTATTAATTGATTGATATTTTTTCGATTTATTTTTTGCCAATTTCCATCGAATCCGGAAGAAAAATAGAAGAACCTTGACTTTTTAAATCATTCAAAACGATAATATCACTCTGTCGAGGCAGAAATTGTTATTAAAATGAGTAGCATTGGCAAACCCAAAGAGGAGCAAATGGCCAAAAAGAATGAAAAAATCAAACCCAGAAAACTTGATAAACTGGATTGCCAGATTGTAAACCTGTTGCAGACAGATGGCAGGTTATCCAACACTTCCATCGCCAAGCAACTTGGCATTGCCGAAGCTACCGTTAGAACCCGCCTCAAGAGGCTGATCAACGAAAAGTATATCAAAATCGTTGCTGTTGGCTCACCTCATAAGCTTGGATTCAGTATTACCGGAAACATCAAAATTCGTGTGGACATCAAAAAGAAAGACCATGTGCTCCAGGAGCTGGTCAATTTGAAAGAATGTGTTCATATTAACTTGATGACCGGCAGTACCGATGTTGACGTGGATTTCATAGTAAAATCACTCGATGAGCTAAATGATCTGGTTTACAACAAAATCAGTAATCTCGATGGCGTGATTACTACTGAGACGTCTCTGATCATGGAACAAATCAAAGAAAACTATGCCTGGGGAACGGCCTTTGATGATGAGTGATATTTACAACTCAAATTTCTCCAAACCTGCCTGAAATCTAGCCGCATTAATAGTATTGTACATCAGCATGGCAATGGTCATCGGACCGACTCCACCCGGAACAGGTGTAGCTGCTCCAGCAAGATCCTTGATTGCTTCAAAATCCACATCGCCAACCAACCTTGATCCTTTGGGATGAGAGGGATCGTGAACACGATTGATACCGACATCGATCACCACGGCACCTTTTTTGACATAGTGGGCCGTAACGAAATTGGGGATACCAATAGCAGATATCAGAATATCTGCAGACCGGCAAACCTCTGCCAGCTTGGCTGTTTGAGAATGACAAACCGTAACCGTAGCATTCCATTCCTTGAGCGACATGAGGATTGAAAGCGGTCTGCCCACAATATTGCTGCGGCCGATGATAATAACATTTTTGCCCCTCGTTTCATAACCGTAATGTTTGAGAATCTGCAACACACCAAAGGGAGTACAGGGCATGAATTTGGGAATTCCGGCAGCCAGCAAACCATAGTTGTAGGGATGAAAACAATCCACATCCTTATCCGGAAGAATAGTCTGAATCACTTCCTGCTCATTGCATTGAGGAGGCAGAGGTACCTGACATAAAATACCGTTAACCGCTGGATCATCGTTCAATTCCTTGACCACGGACAGCAAATCCTCCTGTTTGGTATCTTCAGGCATTTTTCGTTCAATCGATTGAAAGCCCAATTCTGTACAGGTTCTTTGCTTGTTTCGAACATAAACCGCAGATGCCGGGTCCTCCCCCACCAGGATTACCGCCAATGTAGGTTCAATATTCATTGATTTGAGGTTGAGCACCTCTCTTTTTAGTTCTTCTTTAATTTCCTTGCTTGTTTCAGTCCCGGAAAGAATTTTCATATTTCCTTTTAGTGGTTTGCTCTGACAGTTGGTTACGAAATCACTCCAATCATTGCCCTCTGCTGTAAACAGGTATGATTTCAGGCTCACATGGAGGCATTTGATTGCGCAAGGAGTCAGGTCAATAAAATTAGTTTCTGCCGATCAACCAAACCTGCAATCAAAACTTGTTTTTTAGTACTGCAGGGGCTATTGCTAAACGGATGTAATACAGTTTTTACCCTAATTTCGATGACCCAATACAAGGCAAAACAAACATGACCGAATACCTGAAAGACTATTGGAATCTCCGGCTTGCAGAAGTGAAAAATGTGCTGGAAGTAAACAATTTTGAAGTTCACCTTGCGGACAATAAGACAGAAGCCAAAGATATTGTCCTGAATACCATTGTTCCAGCTGCAAATCCCAAAAGTATCTCCTTTGGAGGTTCGGTAACAGTAACAGATAGCGGTCTTTACGATGCTTTAAAGAATAATGACGCATTTGAGATCTTAGACACCTACGATAAAAAGATCTCTCGCGAAGAAATGGTAGAAAGGCGCCGACAGGCATTACTGGTGGATCTGTTTATCACGGGAACCAATGCTGTCACCGATAACGGCAAGTTGGTTAACCTGGATATGATCGGAAATCGCGTTGGAGCTCTGACCTTTGGTCCAAAACATGTGGTCATTCTGGCGGGAAGAAATAAACTGGTGGCCGAAGTTGATGACGCCCTGATGCGAATTAAGAATTACGCAGCACCAGCCAATACCATGAGGTTAAAAAAGAAAAACCCCTGTTTAAAATCAGGATATTGCGAAGAATGCCAGAGCAAAGAACGGATTTGTAACACCTGGACCATTCACGACAAGTCATTCCCCAAGGGTCGGATTAAAATCGTTCTGATTAATGAAGATTTGGGATTATAAGAACAAAGACACCTTATTGATAAACCGATTGCATAACATCAGTGCCGTGCCTGTGGGACTCATTTGATTTTGGTATCAATTAACCAGCGGTTCACACCGCTGGCTATTATATGCCGCCCCGTTGGGGCTTTAGATGAGAAAGTAAAATTTGAATTAACTGGATCGATCGTTACTCAGGGGAATCAATCCCGGAGGGATGGCACAGCAGTAACCAGCGTAATTCATAAACGAAGACCAATTGAGTCCCATAGGGACGACATGATGGACATAACACATTTACGAACTGCACTACCGGCGTGACACTAATCATTCTGAATGGTCTGCTTGATCAGTTTACGCAACCAGGAATGACCGGGATCTTTTTGATGTCTGGCGTGCCAATACTGATAAAACTCAAAATCTTCTATCTCAATAGGTAACTGGAGCATTTTAATTGGCAGCCAGCTCACATACTCTTTTGCAACCAGTTCGGCTATATTTGCG
>JAKSDL010000364.1 GCA_022360105.1 Pseudomonadota bacterium | reverse complement strand
CGGACGGAGTCAATAATCAGACTTTTATTGCCGAATATCGCTAGGGAACTATGATTTGGAAAGGTAAGAAGAAGAGGAAGAGGGTCAATGATTCTTTTTCGCCCATTTAATGTATTTGCTGATCACAGCTTTGTTTTTTATTTTCTCCAAAGTGTTTAGTTCCTTACCAAGGGTTTTGACAGGAAACTGTCTGTGAATAAACGAATGGCACTTCCCGCAAATATTGATGCCATTCTCTTTCATTTCGGTTCTGGTGAAGTTTTTTTTAAACCATTTGTTGGAATGGCACGTCTTGGGTATCAGATGATGGAACGTCAGTCCATAAGGGCTTCCGCATAATATGCATATATTTTCATCTTCCATGTTTATATTACATTTTAATTTTCGGATCTATTCCCGTGAAAATCAGGCGATCCCACGGACAACATACAAATAGCCTCAGAATAAACAAATCCTACCAAATTCCTGGAATTTTGATTAGACCCCTATTCGTTATTTTGATCCATCCTCCGACGGCCAGGTAGGGTCCAAAGTTATTTTACTTAGTTGAAGCTATTTATTAATCAAAGTCTTGATTCAAGCAGATTACAAACGGTAGGGCGGGGCTACGACCCATAAGCGCTTAAATAGCAGAGTTGATTCTTGGATGGATTCATTGAATATCAATTCTTAACTATTCTTTGGTCGGGATGGAATGTAGGATGGGCCGGCGATAGCCTGCCCATCTTGACCTACTCGTGATAAGGATTGAATGTAGGATGGGCAACAGAGTTACCCATCAACCAGCCCAAATCCTCTACTCAGAATCTATCAACCGGATAACTTTCTCTGCGCCCGGCAGGGTCAGATAAGTCTGCCAAAAACCAAGATCGTGGTCGGCGTGAGCGTGGGTAATAATAATGCCGCAAATAAAATTGGGATTGATCTTATTATCCAGCAGCTTTTGGATGGTATTGACCCCGGGATCTACCAGAACGCCATTACCCTTGCTATCAAAGAGCACAGCAGAGGTGGTTGAAGAATATTTATGCTCAGGATTTGCATCCTGCAAGGGGTCAAAACCACTGGAACCACCCAGAATAACCGTTGTGTCCCTGAACAGGCTGTTATGGGTCAGTTCGATATCGTTTTCCCGGCAATACTTTTCGATCTGGCTTTCCTTGAACTTTATTGTTGGCCTTTAATCTAAATTTCACGATCGCTCTTGAAAAAACTATTTAGACCGCATCTTTTTGAGTTTCGAACAAAAAGTTTTATTGAAGTGTTGGAAATTATATATCAGCGGGAGAATGGCAAGTAAGAATCTTAACTTTCCAAGGATTTTTAAACTATTAAGACAAAAGATTAATAATCGAATCCTTTTCTAAGGCTTCCGGAGAAAGATCGATATCACACTCGTCTCTTTCTTGAGTAAATATTGCTCCTGCCTGTTCTAATAAGGTATTCAGGCTGATAGTATTTTGATAAAAACTCGCCAGGTATTTCCGACTGTGTTCTACAAATCCGGTATTTGAAGAAGTAATCGATCTTCCTAAAAACGTTGGCGGGAGGTATTTCTCCGCGAATATAGGAACCTCCTTTGCCAACGCGTCCGGTGAGAGAATGCAGGAATTGATTAATTTTTTTATTTTAAAACATCATGTAAAGTCTGCTTATTTGTTAAAGTTAAAATTTATGACACCAATCCGATTTTTGCTATGAGTAAAAAGTATCAAAGTCGTACTACTTTAGTATTAAATGCAGGCTGATTGGTATGAAAATAACTGGATTAATTGCAACTGTGCTGTTTACTTTGTAAGATCACAGAATTTATAGCTGCTCAAAAAAAGATCACCTCGGTATTATCCTTTGGCCAATGACCTATAAGATATTACATTTTCGAGTACCCTGCTCCATTGAAATTAGACTTTCCAAGGCTCAAAACGGTGAGTGGGAGGAGATTTGCAACCTCTTTATGAACAAAAGCAGTCTCTTTTTTCAATGCGATGAAATAACTCGATCAGCCAGGGACTTGAATATTAGAGATTTGATAAAAGAAACGAAGGGATGTATCGATTCTGCTTTGGATAAGTTTCTGAACCCAGTTGGTGAATTCAACTATCGACTTACCTTATCCAGAGTTCTTACCTTCGACCAGGGTATGGAAGAGTCCAATTTTTATTTTAAAAGTGGTGATGATCAGCTAACGCTAAAGTCATTAAAACAGAAGTTTTACAAATTGTTGACTCAAGAGATTGATGTCATTCAGCTAAGCTCCAACTCCGGATTTGATGAAATTAACGAGATACTTGATCAATTTTTATGGGACAAACAACATACGTATGAAGAGTTTGGGGACTACCATGAATTGGATTTGGACGGATTGGAAAACCGTATCTGCAGACTGGTTGATTCAATCGAAACGTTTAAAAACGATCACCATAACCTGTTAACGAGAATTATCAGCTTCTATCCCGAGTATTGTGAATTCTCTAATGACTGCGGTCTTCCTGCCGAGTTAGCTCGGATAATGATTAAAAAAGGAGCAGTAATCAACCAATTCAGCCCCTGGACCGAATCTGAAACACCTTTGATTGCTGCCGTTAACTTGTATTTGATTGATATTGTCGAATTATTGGTCAAAAACGGGGCAGATGTGAAAGATGGCGACGCTGTTGAAGTTGCGTACCGGTTTGAAGACAAACATCTGTTTCAAATCCTGGTTGATGCCGGAGGTACAAGCAAAAGTAGTTTGAATGTCTCTGAAAGCGTAGCTTTTAAAAGTATCAAAGAGCTGAGGAAAATGCTTCCTTCCTCTGATACCAAATCCAGGGGAAAAGCATTAAAAATTGCAACTGAGCTAAAGCTGCTGAAAAAGATCCGGTTTTTATTGGGCACCAAGTTAAGTCAACGTTCAATCAACAGCAGTCTTTTGGTTGCTTTAAAGTCAGTGAAAACCAAGAAGCCGGATCTCTATTATGACGAAAAGATCCAACTTCTTAATATCCTGAAAGCTTTCCAAGAAGGTGGTGCGAATTTTAATGCACCGGATAGATCAAAGAAATCCACACTCTCCTATGCACCATTGAATGATTCAATAGTCCAATACTTGCTGGAATGTGGGGCAGACGCAAAACGATTTGGTTGTGACCTGCTGTTGCAGGCTTCTGCCTGCGGGAAAAAGAACATTGTCAACATGTTAATAAACGCAGGAACTGACATAAATTATCAGAATGAAAACCAGGATAACGCATTAGGACTGGCAATCATGAATGGAAAGTCTGAAGTAATACAAACATTAATGGAATTGAAGGCCAACCCTAAGCTTATAAACTACTATGGGCACACTAATGATCAACTGATAGACCGCTTTAATCTGAGACCTTCCGTATTCACAGGTACCAAGACAAAAGCGGAAACAAGAAAGAAGCGATTGTTTGACCAAAATGAGATTCCTACGATTGCGGTTCCCTTAGTCAATGAAAACTTCCCTGTCGGGTTCAATCTTCTCGATTTCTGGACAAAAACCAGAGAAAAAGGTCGGATACAAATTGAAATTGAAGGTTCCAGTTATCCCCTTGAGATCGTTTACCAGGGTTATGAGTTCAAAAATCAAAACGCAAATTACACCAAGTCCGGACAATATCTAGGCGTTTTTAGCCATAAAAATGTTCCTTTGTTGGTTAAAGAAATCATGCGTTATAATGAGTACAGCGATAGTGGATGTTATCAAAGAAAAACAACTTCCATCTCCAGGGAAGGTGTTGGTTGTACAGAAATAGTGGAGGATTTTAAAAAAGGTAAAGAACAGATTCTGGCGAGAAAAGTAAAACCTGGTATGCGATGGATAATGGAAAGTAAACGAATAACATCAAAAGCGTTTCCGTTTTTATATTCAGGGTATGACGAAGGGGTTGTCTCCCATTTTGGGACGGCCTTTGATACAAAGGAATCCATTTTACAAGTGGATCTGCATTCAAAAACAGCTTTATTGAAAAGAAACTGGGAAACCGGTGGTTATAGAGACTAGGATGTAAAAAACAACTATGGGATTCTGGGATTATCTGAAAGGCAGGGGATTCAGTTGCTGCCTCTGCAACCATCTGCATGTAGAGACGATTTTTGAAACGAGATTAACCGACGCAGATATTTTTCAATCCAATCGACAGTTTTCAGAAGGCGATCAAATTACTATCGATGGTTTGGATGATTATGCCGAACTCGAACCACCCGCAGATGACACAAACATTGCTTTGATTCATGAAGACTGGGATTGTGAGAAGTGCGGACTGAATTACCAGTATGGCCTGATAAATCTTCAACTCTGTTTTGCAGACAATACGGAGAAAGAACGTTTTCAGCAGAAATTGGCTGCCGGCACACAATGCGAGTTACCGGTGAAAGCGACAATTCTGAAAATAAAATCGCATATTCCTGACAATGTAAATGATCTGAAAGGTATTAATTACGTGGCGGATGACTATATAGATTGGAAATATCTGTGTGGAGGAGAGTACAATATCACAAAAGGCAAAAGAATTTGGAATGAACTTTCCGTTGCAGAGCGGAAGCATCTACTCATCGGAAGATATAAGGATTGGTTTAACACCATTATTGAAAGCAACAACAGGAAATATCAAGACATATCCGGGATTAAGCCTTATTCGCAGTCCGAACTAAAGGAGTACTTATTGTTGGTAAGGGCGATTGGCAGAAGGTTTGGAATCACAATCCATTACAATCACCTTCAGTCTCCTGCATAACCAACCAAAGACTACACGGTAAAGTAATTTTGTCTTTTGCCATCGTGTTGAATGTGGCCTTTTAATATTCCTTCTTGATATACCAACTGTTTTAAGCGATCCGGAGTGTAGTTGCTGATAAACTCCTTTGTCGATACTTCCGGATTATCACCGGAAATGTAATTGTTTTGTATTGCCCGGTCATAAAGGGTTATGTCCACTGGGTAAAGTATTACATTCCCGTTTAGTTTATACCGGTTTATCCAAGATTCTGCTTTGTCACGTTCGCTGAAAACTGCAGCAGGGAAATCACTGTCAATTCCGAGAAACACCCAGAGTTGCCCGGGGTTGAATGATTGATGTTGAACCACTTCTTCGTCATGCCCAGGACGGCAGATGCCGGCCTCATAGTGATAGTGCACTTGACTGGCAGAAGAAAATGTTTGAATGAATTTCGGGCTTTTATACTCTTCTTTGTTAATCTTGAAGTTGTGATGCTCTAAAGCCCAATCATAGACACTGATGTCAACCGGGTATAAGGCTAAATAGCCTGTCAGTTGATGTGCTTTTATCCAGACTGCCAAATCAGATTTGGAGCTGAATAAGCCTGCAGGACAAGGATTTTTGTCGCAATTGAAAGACCAGATATGATTCATTTTTCTGTTTAGCAATTAATCGCAGCGAATTCTATAAATCAATTTATGAATTGCCGGTAGAAAACATCGCTGGCTACTGCTGTGCCACCCCTACGAAGCTTTATGCCAATTGATAAATCATCAATAAGGATTATCGTGGTTAAAAAGCATTCCGGAAAAGAATGTCAACCATTGACAATCAGTTTTCATTAATAGTTAATCAAGTATATAATATAATCTTACTATAATTATATCAATAGTATAGATCAGAAATTTTCAAAAATCCAAAGATGACTTCGTCCAAGATGATCTGTTTTAACTCCAAAAGACAAAACACATAATGTGGATCGGTTTTTCTGCAAAAAACAGCATTTCCAGGCTGGAAACTATCTTAAAGTCGCTTTACCCGGAAAGGAGGATTCATTGGGGAGAATTGGATCCCGACTACGATATCTGTATTGACCGGCAATGCAATCCCAGTGAATTTCCATTTCTACTGGATTTCACATTTTTCTATCAGGTAGATGAATATTGGGAAGCGATGAAGCTTGCAAACAAGCTGTCAACATCGTTTCAATGTAAAACTATTGTAGATGGCACACGTCATGGACCGACAAATGCTCCTTTCTGGTGTATTGTCTGGAATAAAGGTAAAGCATACCTGGCAGACGACGCAAATTCCGTTTTCATGGAGTTTGATGTTGAATTACCCGTCGAAGAACAGGAGTTAGGACCTGTTAACATAGTGAAACCTGTCGATGATGTGTTTGCATCAGAGTATAAAGAAAGAAGGAATAATGAAAAAATATTTTGAGCGAAAAGATAAAAAAACTTCTAATTTCTGGCAAATTGAAGTTTTAGATTGTTCGTATACCATCCATTCCGGGAAATCCGGAACCACTGGCCAAAGAACTATCAAGAAGTTTGATTCACATGAAAGTGCAGTAATGAATGCTAAAAAGCTTGTTGCTAATAAAATTAAAAAGGGATTCGTAGAAATTTCGGAAGATGCAAGCAAATACTATTTCTTGATTTGCAAGGAGTGCAAAAGGACTATTACGCCGTTTATTAAAAAAATAATTGTTGAAAATTATGACAGTCGATTGAACACATTAAACCAAAAAGACTTTGTTGAAAAAGGATTTTTCTTTAACACCCCCTGGGGTGATTATATTCTTAATATTAAAGAAGATATTTATTTGGATCGCTCTCCTGCTGAGAGCCGTTGGATAGGATGTTGCGGGTCCGGAGAAGGTGAACCAAACCTGTTATGCGAATGTGGGTCCGGCATTGGCAGGTTAGTCAATGATTGTATGTTTCCCGAGTACATTCGTATTGATCATGAAAAAGTCGAGGAGGTCAAAGACCAAGGGGATCTTTTTGAAACTATTATGAAATTGGAAGGAGAAGTTGTTCGCCTCGGGGAAGCTTTAAAATCAGAAACAAATGCTGAAACCATCAATAAACTGGTCGAAATATATAATTATACGAAGGAAGTAATTGACGTTTTTTATGCTATTATCAAAGACAATAACAGCGAGGAAATTAAGGATTTTATGAAGAAGTATAATATAGATACATATCTTAAGGCTTAGGTTGGCTTTCCTTGGTTCACAGCCACGGCCTTTTGTTCCGGTTTTGACCGTGTTACCAGTTATCGGCTACCGGGTATAAGAGAATCTCTATCTCATATCATATACTTTTCGTGTGAATGACTTTCCTGTGTTGTTAAGACCGGTGAAAGTATCAATCGGTGGTTCCCCTGCAAAGGCGATCCACTTGCTTAAGCAAGGTCGGGAGTCGATTTTCTCCATGCATGCTTAAAATATGGTTTTTTGCTCGCTCAAGGGGGATTCCAACTGACGTTACGTAAAGAGGATTCCTGCTTTTTCCTCTGAAAATCCTGCATTCCGGGGGGGTGCCGGTGAATTCCGACTTGGCAACGCCGATCACGGGTACTTCCCTGTTTATTGCGTTGTAAAGGTGCATGCCAAGACCGCCTTTTTTATCCTCCCCGAGGGTGACACAACCATCAATCACAATCATGTCCAGGTTGTTTTCTATCTCATTCAACAATGAGAGGATACAGGGTAGTTCCCTTTTATAAAAAGCGCCCGGTTCGTAGGCTGCCACATTTTGAATATTTTTAATCAACTCTCTTTCAACCCTGTCCTTGTTCCAGTCTTTGAACAACAATCCGGCTGCCACTGCATTACTGCCTTCGTAATAGACATCTGTTACTAATATCAAACCGTTGCTCTCCCTTGTTTGTTATCAAATCAACCAATGTGATGATTTACCCACTATTTGTTTCTGCTCTGAATCCTCTCAAGATGTTATCGTTTGCTCTGGACGGTCAATCCTGGTATGGCGACTTACACTCTTCCACGAACAACATTTTATCGGTAGCCAGCTTTTTCCAAACAGAAGACTCTTTTGGCGATCCCAGATACAGGTAATAATCGTATCCCACATGGATGTAAGAGCCATCTTTAGCCTGCAGTCGGCACCAATATTCCTCTCGTAAAAGAGATTTTACTACGAGTCGAATCTCACTAGCTTGGATTAGCTCATTCAAATGATAATTTTTCGGTTTCGAAATCTCACTGGAGTGAAATGTCACAGCCATTTCCAGGATGCCGGATTCCTCAAGAAAACACGCAACAGCATCTAGATAAGCATTTTCAACCATAAGATACTGTGATTCAGTAAGTAATACTCCAGCGAAGGTGCGCCCAATATCGGAATATGATGTCCAATCATCAGCTAGATATCTCCCGTAAGAATCACGATTTTTCGGATTGTATTTAGTAATACGATACTTGTTCATGGTCTTATAACAAACATTTACTGTTGTATCTTCAGCAAACAGCAACCCAAATTGGCAATTTGACTTGCAGACTAATGCTGATTCCTTACTTCACTAATTTGGCCACTCGTTGAATGGTTTCGATAAAACTTATGGGAAGACTCTTGAGAATCATGCCTAACTTCTCTATATCTGAAAAAGCAGGCGGATTTTTCAAGGCCGTGGTTGTGTTCTTAGCTGTAGTTATGCTCCTTCCTGGTGAGAGTCTCTCCCGACGAGCCAAATTGACTTGCTGTAAGGTGTCTTTCGAGTGTAATGAGGTGATTTCTGTGTGGATTGCCTGAACCCACTCCACAAAGGCCAAACCTTCTGCTACCATCTGGCGGCTCAAATCCAAGAGACTGACGATCACCGGCGGACAAAAATCCTCGCGCCAATCAAGGTCTTCATACATCAATAGCTTCATATCGTCTCGTTGAAGCACTAAGTCCGATTCCTCCCATACCCAGGTATTGACTGCCTTCTGCTGATTCAACAGGAGTGTCTCAAGGGCGTGAAACCAATTCATGGTCATCGATACTTTATCGACAAAGTAGTTATTCCATAGCTTCCCTTCTGTCCAAATCATAAACCCTCCCTGCACAGACAAATGCTCCTGGGCAAGGTAACTTGTCACGAACTTCTTCACATGTTTGGACGCATCACGAATCCGTATCCACGCATCTTCACCCTCATCAAACTCGTCTTCAAAAAAGACCTCTTTCACCTGTGCCCAAACAGCATCGTCATAAGGAACACTGAGCCAAAATTGGACATCAAGTGCGTTTACAGCATCCTTGGTTGCGATTTGTTTTTTCTCCGACCTCATTTGTTCACCAGCAAGAAATCATCCACAAGGGAGTGTTAAAAATCTATCTATCGAATTTGTGCAAAATCTCTTCCCAGCGATCAATTCCGTCTGGTAAATCCGAATAGTCGTTGGAACGGCATCCATCTATCCAGTCAGCTAAGAAGCTCCGGTAATAAGCACTCTGTTTTAATTTTTCCATGGCGTCCAACAAAGCATCCATTACAGATTCATCCTTTTCATTTAGTAGGAGCCGCTTAAAAACTCTTTCTGTCCCTTGGTTGTTGAATTCTGCAAGATCGGCAATAGCCTCGATCCGGTGGCTGGGATACTTGCTATGAAGTTTTATAAACAGCGTCGAATAAGCATCGTCGCAAAGGATGCTATGGCATAACTCCCATATTGGAATTGAATTGTAAACACTGTGAATGTTTAATGAATAGCAATCTATTGTGGGCAACGGTACAGTATCAAAATCAAAACCATTCCGAATCATTGATCTTTTCCAAAGATAACCAAGCATTTCCTTGCACCATTTTATGTCGTCGGGATGATTGTATGGGTGATTTCTGAAAAACTTGTTGTTGGAAAAAAGTAAAATTGATTTAAATCTGCCTATTTTGTCCGACCAGACAAAATAAGCTTCAGCCAAAGTAAAATTAGGCTGTTGATCGAATCCTGCAAAAGGGTCACGAAAAATCTCTTTCCATTTTTTCTTTGTCCCTCTTTGAGGATGATTATCCGGCGTATAATTCAACGTGGTGCCAATAATGCCATCTTCTTCATAAGTTCTTTCGTCAAAGCGGAAAATAGAGGTTATCCTGCTATCAGTGGCTATGGAATGGTCTTTGATTTCTCTGATCAAAATGTTGAAGATCTGCTCCTTATCGAACTTCGGACGCTTTTTTTCTTTCACTACAATAACCATGACTAATCCAGTGAATTGGCCACATATCTTTAACTCAAGTTTCTCACCCCTGTTTTATTCTATCAGTGGCTCTGCAGTTCATTGAGGAAGATGACTTATACATAAAAGTTATTAGCTACCGGCAGTTAGCTTTTAGCTTTAAACTGAGCACCTTCGGGCCGTTTATATTGATACTCAAAATAATGGAGCGAAGCGAGTCGTATCAAAGCTAGCAGTTGATCGCTAATAACCAAATGCTTTTAACTGAATAACTGATGTTGGTTTTACATCATATAAATCATTTACTGCAAAACAGGCGCGAAACTTGGGTTATTAAAAAAAACTTTCAACTTCCCTGTTCTCGTTAAGTAAAACACTGCCCGGAGTGCCTTCAAAAACGACATCGGTATCAACTCGATGTCGTTTTTGTTTTGTGGCTGCCTTTCAATCTAAGGACGACAGGAAAATCAAAAATTCATGAGTAAAAAGAAGTTGAGACACGGTCTGGTAAAGCTGTGAACCGGATTTTAAAATCAGTCTTCTGTTTATCGATTCTTTTAGCGGGAAAGTCGAGTAAACAAATTAATTGAACTTATTGTCTTATGATTAACTCAGCACATTATCGATATTTTTAACCCCAGATTATTTGGTTCCTAATAAACAAAACCTGGTAATATCAACACCGTGCCATTTGGATAGTTTACGGTAGGAAGTAAAATCATTGAACGGCAGAAGATCATCGATCTTTAATAGTCGTCAGGGCTCCAGCTTCTTCCAGTTGCCGTTGCCTGTGTACAGTTTTTTGTTCCGCAAATCGATTATCTTGGTTGACGTATTTGTAAGGGCATATAAATAATGCGCATCTTCAGCAATGTTTAATCTTACAAAATCTCCATATAAGTAAGTAATCAAAGACGAATAGTCACTATCACTCGCCGGCAGCCAAGTCTCCAGATTATCTTCTCTTGGTGTATCCAAAAAGATCAGTTCTAAACTATCATCTTCCACTGAAGCCAAAACTCCGGACTCGTGCCACGCGACATCGACCAGGTTGAAAGACTCATTATAACTTCTACCGGCGCATTCAAAACTTACACAAATCCATTTAGCTAAATCTACATGCTTAAGAACTATTGTTCCTTTTAGAGGGTTTCCGTAGGAGCCGGACTCCGAATAAGGTTGACCGCTTTCAAAACCCAGGGCAAGGATATCGGGCCTTAAAAATCTGGCGTATACCCACCTCTCCAGAAAGTCGGGTTCAAAAAAATCTGCTTCAATGTTGCCAGCTTTATGAAACAGCCTGCCATTTTCAAAACACCAGTTACCTTCACAAATTTTTATATTCATCACTCAATATCCAGTCAATATTTGACGCTATATCCTCTATTTTTTGTACCTTATCGTCTTCGTTTGACCGTTTTTCTCAATGAGTCGATCATTTCCAGGCATTCTTTCGTGTATTTTTCCAAAACTCCATAATCTTTAGTTCGTTTTTCATAAAGAGGGGGATCCGCTACTTAACAAATGCCGAGAGTTTTAATCCGCTTAAGTTCTCTTTTGGAGTCAGCTGTTACTATTACCGGCGTGTTTTCAAATCGGACCTCTATTTCTCCGGATTCTGTATGATCGCATGGCATTTGCGAAATGATTTCATCAAT
Source organism: Pseudomonadota bacterium (assembly GCA_022360105.1). The sequence goes on along the minus strand of JAKSDL010000364.1, from coordinate 4,792 downwards.
CGATATAACAACAAATCCATTCACTTGTTCATATATCGAAAAAATCTCTTTTAATTTTTGATAATGTCGCAGACCAACCTCGACTTTGTCTTGCCAGACCTGATAAAGCTCTAAGATAGATGCGTAACTTATCAAGAGTCCTTCGATGCAGAAACACCAGAGTTGACCAGGCGTGGGACCATTCAACTCTATTAACAATCTGGAACATACTTCATTCCAGAGACAGGCTAAACCCTCCGGATCCCGTTCCGGGGCTTCCATGTTTTCCCAATAGACCGACTCAGTATAGGGAAAGGGTTTTGTAAATGACTTTGGTAATACATACCCACGAGCATCTAAAATGCCCGAAAACGGGCCCGCTCCTCCGGCACCAAAATATTGCAGATACGTTCTGTACTCCGGGGGAAGCTCCAGCTTGTTGTTTCTTTCAAACTGCAGAATCTCCTGATCCGAAACCACAGGAAGTGTTTTATACCGATGACCTCCCCGGCCTGATTTTGCTCCCCAAACAATTTCCGCATCATCCATCTTGTCAAATACCTTTAGTTTTTCTTTGGTTGCCAGCCAAAAATCTTTTAATTCTTTTTCATCGGTCATTTCGGACCTATTGTTCGGAAATTCAAAAAATTCCGTTGGAATCCCATAGTAATCAACCTGTGTTAGTTCCCTTTTTGTATTAGCAACCAAGTGCACCGGCGTGTTTTCAAACTTGACTTTTATCTCTCCTGATTCTTTGTAATCGATTTGCATTTGCGAAATGATTTCATCAATAGGCAGATTACCCGATCCTCTCGTTTGTTCAAAATCAGATACAATGTCTCTCAGCTTTTGATAGTGCAACAATCCAAATTCAACCTTCTCATACCAGTGTTGATAAAAGCTAAAAAAGGACTTATAGCTCAACAAGAGCCCATCTGATTCACTACACCAGAGCTGACCGGGTGTGGGACCATTCAATTCTAAGAGCTGTTCGACCCCGCACCCTTCATGGCATAAAACGGCCAAACCGTCCGGTTCCCAGTTTGGGTCTTCCATATCATCCCAGTAAACAGTATCTGAATAGGGAAAAGGCGTTGTAAAAGACTTTGGTAATACATATTCACGAGCATCCAAAATACCCCAAAACGGACCGGCTCCACCGGCTCCATAGTGTTGCAGGAATGTTCTATAGTCAAGTGGAAGCTCCAGTTTGTTAGTCCTTTCAAATTGCAGGATCTCCCGATCGGAAACCACAGGCAGTGTTTGAAATTGATGCCCACCTTGGGCTCCAAAGACAATATCTGCGTCATCCAGTTTATTAAATAGGTTTAGTTTTTCTTTGGCTTCCAGCCAGAATTCTTTTAAATCTTTTTCATTGTTCATGTTGAATGTATCCTTCCTGTCGAGAATCGACGGGGAACGAATGAGAGAACTCAAACCTTCGAAGTGCCAAGCTAGGTTTAAAGCTTTTATTGGTATGAATTATACTGGTTTTCGTTATGGTTCCGGCTTTAAACGACAGGGTAGCTCTGCACAATGCCATGAAAATAAGCAATGTTGAATGAAGAGATAGGTGTCATGCTGAGCATGGAAAGCTGGGTTTGCAGCTTCGAATAAGAATCTTTCGGGGGCATTGAAAGATCCTTCATTATTGTTCAGGATGACACCATCTCAATCCTCTTAATTTTAAAGTCTACTGTTAAAGTGTCACCAATTTTCATTTAATCTTGTTGAATTAAAAGATGCAGCCGGGATACAGACATTTTAAATTAATCCTGTGACGATGCTGCCTAATGGAAACTGCCAGCAGCATCGAATTGGGGTTTGATAATCCATTCGCCGTTTTTTCCGATGAATCCTGCTTTGCCGTCAAAATAGACAGCAGCTAATCCGAATTGAAAAGGAAGTGCTTTTTTAAATGTTGGTTCAACAACAATACTGCCGGTTTTGTCGATATACCCCATTTTCTGATTTATTTTTACTGCGGCCAGTCCATCGGAGAATGATGTAACTTTTTTGAACCGATGTTCAACAACAAGTTTACCTGAGGTATCAATAAATCCATATTGACCATTGTGCCGAACATAAGCGAGTTCTTCGGTGAATGGACCTGCTTCATCGTATTGACAGGGAATAACCATTTTTCCATTCAGGTCAATATAGCCCCACTTGCGCTGTTTCATTACCGCGGCAAAGCCCTCGGAAAAAGCAGAAGCAGCATCAAACTGAAAAGGAATGGCGATGTCACCTTTATTGTTCATATAGCCGGATTGATAATCACCGATCCTCATGACATATGCTAATCCCTGTGAAAAGTTTCCCAGGGGATGACTGTATTTCCTGCCAAATGGGAACTGGAGGACCCACTGCCCACTGGTATCCACAAACCCTATCTTTTTACCTGTTTGATCCATGGCAACTGCCAGACCTTCATGAAAAGAACCCAGCATCTTAAAGCCTCGGGCGATCACCTTTCCTGTTTTATCTATAAATCCCATATTCAGGTTACCAAGCTCGACCGTTGCAAAGCCCTCTTTGAAGGCAAGCGCCATTGAGTATTGCGGTTTGACAACCATTTCACCTAAGCGATTGATATACCCATATTTGCCATTAACAACCAGACCGCCGTGGGCCTGTCCACCCGAGTTTACCGTGGCCAACCCATTAAAAAAGGGAAAAGCACGAGTATATTGAGATGGAATGACAAATTCTCCGGCCGTATTGATAAATCCCATTTTACCGTTGAGAGACACAGCAGCAAGCAGATCGTTCTTTCGATTATCTGAACGTGCTCCTAAACACATTGAAAACAGTAGGGTTATCAGAATCAGCAGTTGGCCGGTCGGTTTTTTCAGAAACGTATATGATTTCATAAGACACTGAATGCAGAGGTAGAGGCGGTAGTCTACCTGAATCAAACCTCCTCGAAAGATATCCGCAGGTCACCGCCCCAGATCCTTCTTAAGAAAATAACTTACTTGTTAATGTTTGCAGCAACCACCGGGTAATTCTTACCAACCGAATACACATGCAGGGGACCAAATCCCTCTCCCTGCCATTTGATTTCTGCAAAGGTCATTTCAAACACTTTGTACAGATCAGGCTTCTTGACTGCCACATGGGCAAAAAGGTACTTGGTGGTTTTTTTAACTTTTGCACCTTGGCGGTATTCCATCACTGTCTTTTCCTGCCACCTGGGACTGGTAATGACGATTCTTTCCGCATCTTTACCGTATCTCTTCCTGTAAGCCTTTTTCAATTTTTTAACCAAGGAACCTTCACCCCAGCCTTTGTAAGCTGATTTCGGCATCTTATTGGTTTTGACAGCATCCATAATTTTTTTTTTTTTTTTTTTGGCTTCTGCCATGATCTTGCTTTTTTGCTGCTTAAAGGGACTGTCTGTTTTATCCAACTTCACAAAATTGTCCGAGATTCTATCCAGGCTTTTTTGAGCTGTTTTGTAGTTGGCGTGTTTTTTAAGAAAGGACAGATCACTTTTAATTTCCTTTTCCAGCATGGCTGGAACTTTATCCGCAGCTTTTCCCCAATCTTTCGCTTCCTTTTTTACCCAACGAACTTTTCGGGAAAGCTGCATTTTTTTTGCTTCGGCATTGGATTTTTCATATTTTCTAAGGTTACCAATTCCGTCGTCCAGCTTCTTGATAACATTGTTGCCTAACTCAACAGCTTTTTTTATTTCAGCATATTTGCCGGGCACCTCATTTCTGGATTTTATTTCCTGGTTAAGCTTTTTGAATGCTTGATAGGCTTGAAGCAGTTCATCTTTGTTAGCGTTAAATGCTGCATCAGCACCTGGCTGGAGGTTGGATTTTTGTACTTGAGGTGACGATTTTCGAGCAACTCTCTTTTTGACGGGTGATGATTTTTGAGCCGCCATTTTCTTTTCAAGTTTCCCTTCCAGCTTTTTGATTTTACGGAAATATTTGGCAACCGCCTTGTCATTTTCAGTGGTATTGGCTTTGATGACAAACAATTTCAGCTCTTTTTCGAACAGTTCAAGTTCGTTTTTGGCTTCCTGGTACTCCTTTTTTGAATAGATCAAATCTTCGATTTTTCTCTCATGTTTATTTAGTTTGTTGAAATCACTTTTAAAGCGTCTCCTGTCTTTGGAGCTCATGCTTTTTGTTTTTTTTGATTTCTTTTTTTTATCCCCTGTGATTTTTGCTTTGACACAATCCGGATTCAGAGAAAAACCGGAATTTTTCTTGCAGTCATCCGCATATCCATTGATCGTGAATGATACCAACGCCAAAATGGCAATAAATGCAACCTTCTTCATTTTTCCTCTTATCTAATTTTTATCAAACCACGCCCTGTTATCCGGAGGAAGTTTGCTTTTTTATATCTGCCATTCCAATACTGCAAAACAGCAGATTTTTGATTTGAAATAAAAAAACCCAATTCTCTGATGTAAAATCCCTAAATTCAATAAAACTAAAGGTTGATATCGCTACAACTTTAGTATGAATTTAATGTCATACCTGCCCTCTTTCCCGTGCGACAGCTGTTTCAGGAATCAAAGTCTTGATTTGTTTCAGGATCGGGATGATAGAGGCAGGATTAACCAGATCGATTTCTCGGGAACTTGATTTGAATTTGCAAACCCTTTTGAGTGTTTTTTCAATATGATATCTTCGCAGCTACATTTCATTTTTTAAGGATAAAAAAGTAACCATCATGAGGTAACATGGCTTTGATAGAATGGTCCGACAGTCTAAGTGTTAATGTAACAGCATTTGATAATGAGCATCGTAAACTAATTGATATAATTAACGATCTTAATGATGCCATG
>JAKSDL010000671.1 GCA_022360105.1 Pseudomonadota bacterium | reverse complement strand
GCAGATACTTTGGGAAAAAGGAAACCAGGGTTTCTGTTCCCTTGCGTTTCAGGGCGCTGATCGGCACTGTTTCCAGGAACGAAAGTCGCTTATTAAATAAAGCTATCGTTCTCAAAACATCTTCCGGTTTGGCAAGATCTATTTTGTTAATGACAAGGACTGCATTGTTAAGATTCCCGTCGAATTGTTTCAAAATCTCTTCATCCCCTTTATCAATTTCCTCTTGCTTGCTTGAAAGAGGCTCAGTAATGAAGAAGATCAAATCAGATTCCTTAATTGTTTGCAGGGCGTATCCGACAATCCGTTTGTGAAGTTCGTTTCTTGGTAAATGAATACCGGGGGTATCAAGTACAATAGCCTGATAATCCGACTCGTTGATAATCCCTCTGATGTTGTTTCTTGTCGTTTGGGGTTTGTCGGCAGTAATCGAAATCTGTTGACCGATAAGGCTGTTTAATAAGGTAGACTTCCCAACGTTCGGTCTGCCAATTAAGGTTACAAATCCCGATTTAAAATTGCTCATTTACGTCCTTTAACTGAGAATCCCTGAAATGTTTTCTATGCCCTAATTAATTCGTCTTAATTTTCTTAAGACAGTGTAGGGGACATTTAAAAAATAGAAAACAGGTATATCGTCTTTTAAGCCAATAGCATTTTGAGTTCAATGGACCAAAAACAGGTATCGGTTGAGAAATCATCTTTTTGAAACAATAGCTATTAGCATTCAGATTAAGTTTGTTAACCATAAGATAATAGGGACTACTTTGGTTTGTATTGTTTGGTTGATTGAAATCTACAATGTTTGGTTAATAATAGCCTCTGTAGTCTGCTGAGGCAGTTCTGGATTCATTCTATTTTTTGAACTCAAAAAACCACTACAAAGATATTGACAGTTTTTCCATTCTGTCTTAAATTGAATATTTTACGTCAAAGTGCTGGCTTAGCTCAGTTGGTAGAGCAGCTGATTTGTAATCAGCAGGTCGGGAGTTCGAATCCTCCAGCCAGCACCATCAGTTTTAGTGGGGAGATTCCCGAGTGGCCAAAGGGAACAGACTGTAAATCTGTCGGCGACGCCTTCGGAGGTTCGAATCCTCCTCTCCCCACCATATCCTGAGCGCTAAACCATCCAGGGCCCGGGTAGCTCAGTGGTAGAGCGCTTCCTTGGTAAGGAAGAGGTCGGCAGTTCAATCCTGCTCCCGGGCTCCAGATTTTCACTACATAGCAGAGACATGAGAGATATCGTTCATCTTCAATGTACCGAGTGTAAGCGTAAGAATTACAGTACAACACGAAACAAAAAGCTTAAGCCGAAGAAAATGGAGATTAAGAAGTACTGTAGATTTGACAAAAAGCATACACTCCACAAAGAGACCAAATAGTAAAGGCCAGTAGCTCCAATTGGCAGAGCGTCGGTCTCCAAAACCGAATGTTGTGGGTTCGAATCCCTCCTGGCCTGCCAAAATACCTTTATTACACGCGTTAAAAGACATCGATAATGTTTAAAAGATTTAGAAAATTCATAGGCGACGTTCGCAATGAGTTCAAAAAAGTAACGTGGCCAACAAGAGAGCACACAATCAAACAAACCGGAGTTGTGCTGGTAATCGTGTCAATTACGGCGGTGTTTTTGGGAATTATTGACTACGGTTTGTCGGGGCTGGTTAAACTGATCATCGGATAAAGCATAATGGAAAGTAGCGAATATAAATGGTATATACTTCAAGCTTATGCGGGTTATGAACAGAAAGTAAAATCGATGATCGATGAGCAGCTCAAGCTCAATAAGATGGAGGGGCTGGTCGAAGAGATATTTATTCCATCTGAAGAGGTAACAACAAAAAAGAAGGGCAAAGCCAGAACAAGTAAGGTCACATATTTTCCAGGTTACATTTTGATGAAAATGAACCTGACCGATGCTTTATGGCACGTCCTGAGAGGAGTTCCGAGAGTTTCCGGATTCGTGGGGAGCGATCAGAAGAATCCTCAGCCTGTTCCCGAAAGTGAACTGGCTGATATCCGACAGCAAATTGAGAGCGGAATTAAACAAAAAGAAATCGATTCGACATTCAGTGTTGGACAGACGGTAACTGTCATTGAAGGACCTTTCTCAGAATTCAATGGCGTGATCGATGCGGTTGATAGGGAGCACAACAAGTTAACCGTGCTGGTCAGTATCTTCGGCCGGGCAACACCATTAGAACTCGATTTTGATAAAGTCAGACTAGAATCATAAAAGTTCTGAGATTACTAAAATCAACGGATTCAATGTTATTCGATCCAGTAGCAAGGTTGTAAGATGGCAAAGAAAGTAGCGGGATACATTAAATTGCAAGTACCTGCGGGAAAAGCCAATCCCGCACCTCCAATCGGACCGGCTTTAGGTCAGCACGGTGTTAATATCATGGAGTTTTGCAAGAGCTTTAATTCCAAAACACAGAGTCAAGAAGGTATGATTATTCCTGTTGTTATCACTGTGTATGCGGATCGCTCATTCACTTTTATCACAAAGACTCCTCCCACTTCGATTTTACTTAAGAAAGCCCTGGGAATTGAGAAGGCTTCTGCTGAACCTAATAGAATCAAGGTTGGTAAGGTAACTGATGCTCAGGTAGAAGAAATTGCCAAGATCAAAATGCCGGATCTGAACTGCTATGAAATTGAAGCAGCTAAAGAACTGGTGATTGGTACTGCCAAGAGCATGGGCATTGAATATGCCGGGAAGTAAAATCACAGAGTGTACAGATAATATTTTAAGTTGCAGGAAGTATCATGGCTAATTATTCAAAAAGAAAAAAAGAATGGCAGGGCGAAATCGACCGGACCAAACGATATGATTTGGTGGAAGCGATCGACCTGGTCAAGAAATATTCAAAGGCAAAATTTGACGAGCCTGTTGATGCCGTATTTCGCTTAGGTGTAGATCCCAGAAAATCAGACCAGATGGTACGTGGCAGCTGCACATTGCCAAACGGAACAGGTAAAGTTGTCAGGGTGCTGGTATTTGCAAAGGGCGACAAAGAGCAAGAAGCCAAAGACGCTGGCGCAGATTTTGTGGGTGGCGATGATTTGGCAGCCAAGATTAAAGATGGTTGGTTAGAGTTCGATCGTGTGGTAGCTACTCCTGACATGATGGGAGTTGTTGGTAAGATCGGTCGAATTTTGGGGCCGAGAGGTCTGATGCCAAACCCGAAAGTAGGAACCGTAACTCAGGCAGTTGGTGATGTGGTTTCCATGATCAAAAAAGGTCAGGTTCAGTTTAAAACCGACAAAGGCGCCAATGTTCATGCGACAACAGGTCTATCATCGTTTACTTCCGAAGCTCTGGCAGAAAACCTCAAAGCTTTTTATGACAGCTTGGTTAAATTGAAGCCGGCAACAGCCAAAGGTACCTATATCAAGAATATTTCCATCTCTAGTACGATGGGGCCGGGTGTAAGGGTTGACCCGGCAGTATTCAAGTAGTGTTAAACCCACGAACATGAAATGACCATCTTAGGTCATTTCATGTTATAGTTTTCTTATCTGTATAGATAAAAGAGCGAAATTATCGAAGACCACAGGAGCCGAAGGCTTAAACATTCCTGTCGAGATGATTGCGAAAGCTTTTATTGCTTGCCGTATTTCTCCTCTATAGTTCTTCGTTTGTTTCCTTGTCAGTTTAGAATTTTCCACGGATTGCCTGGTGTAATCTATTCGGGATAATTCATTTCAGTCATGAAGGATCACCCTTCATGATGGTGTTATAAGTTTTTCTGGAGACTTTATGGATAGAGCCACTAAAGAATTACTGGTGAAAGAGTACACTGAACTTTTTTCATCAGCAGTTACAGGGGTTTTGGTTGATTATAAAGGGCTCAATGTCGAGGAATTGACCGAGCTGAGAAAAACTCTCTTTGAAAAAGGCAGCAGGTTTAGAGTTTTAAAGAACTCACTTGCTAAAATTGCTGCGACTGGAACTCCATTTGAGAATCTGGTCGATCAATTTGTTGAAACCAGGGCATTGGTTTATAGCAAGGAAGACGTTGCTGCTCCTGCTAAAATCGTAACCGATGCAGCCAAGAAAAATGAAAAAATCAAATTAATTTCTGGTTTGCTGGTTTCCGGTGAAAAGGGAGAAGTTCTGGACAATCAAGGTGTTAAGGCCTTAGGTAATTTACCAAGCAAAGAAGAACTGCTTACAAAGTTGTTGTTTGTGATGAATGCCCCAATTACCAATTTTGCACGTACATTAAACGAAGTGCCTGCCAAGTTTGTTAGAACGCTGCAGGCAGTAGCCGATTCAAAAGAATAATTGTAACTTTAAGGAGAAATCATGGCTGATATTACTAAGGATCAAGTAATTGATTTTATTTCCAACATGTCTGTTTTAGAGCTTTCAGAAATGGTTAAGGATCTGGAAGAGAAATTTGGTGTCAGTGCTGCCGCAGCAGTTGCAGCAGCTCCTGTAGCGGCAGCCGGTGGTGCTGTTGAAGCTGCAGAAGAAAAGACCGAATTTGACGTAATCATGACTTCATTTGGTGACAAGAAGATTAACGTTATTAAGGAAGTACGTGCTATTACGGGTCTGGGACTGAAAGAAGCCAAGGAATTGGTCGAAGGCGCCGGTGCTGACTGCAAGGTTAAGGAAGGCGTAACCAAAGAAGAGGCTGATGAAGTAGCTAAGAAACTGGCTGATGTTGGTGCAACAGCAGAAGTTAAGTAAGAAATAATCATTCAGAAGAGCAGTTATTGCTCTTCTGAATTTGGAAACAATATCACGTCTGAACAGTCCTCATTATCTATTTTAGTTTTTTCTCCAGCCTGTCATATGCGGCATTATATATCTGCAATATCTTTTTTGCTGTCTCCATCTTTTCCGGTTCCTGCAGAAACTTGTCCGGATGAAATTTCTTTATTTCCCGATTGCGAGCCTTTTTAACTTCATCAAGTGAAGATGGTGGTGTTAAGCCAAATAATTGTAGATCCTCTGTGACTTGATCAGGAGTTGGTGTTTTTTTGGGGCCTGCTGAGGAATAATCTTGCTGATATCGGTTCTGCTGTTGCCGGTTATCTGCTTTTGACCATTTTGTTTCTTCTGTTTTCTTTTGTGCAGTGTGATCTATACCGTGCTTTTTTTCCCATTCTTTCAGGGTTTCATCCAGGTAAGAATAGCCACTTTCAAATATCTCACTTAATTGTTCGACTTGATCAGCGGCAACAGATTGTAAAAGTCGTAAGATTCTCGAACTAATATCCATTTCGGTTTCATGCTGATATTAAGTAACATTTGGTCAATTCCATCACTCAAATATCGCTTGGAATATTGATCAAATATCTTTAAAATTAAGGAAAAAGCAATGATAAATCTCGTATCGCCTTGTTTGTCGTCTATGTATCAACATACATCACTACCATCCGTGAAGACAACCTGCAAACTGAGTCGATTTCTAATCTCCCAATAGGAAACAATTCATGCAAAACATTCCTAAGAACGTCTTGTTGTTAATCTCAATAATCATCGGGATCATTTTTCTGTATACTTTTTCATCCCGAAGTGTGACGGGAAAAGAAATTTCGTTTTCCGACTTCATGGATCTTGTGGAAAGCGGTCAAATGGTGAACGTGACGATAAAAGGTAACCAGATCAGGGGGAGAACCAGCGCACAGGAAGATTTTGTTACCAATGCTCCAAGATATTATCAAGAGCTTGTTCCGGAACTTTATAAAAGAGGTGTCCACTTCAAGGTCGAATCTACCGAATCCAATAGTTTTTTGTTTGCATTGCTTACATCCTGGTTACCGATTGTATTGATAATTGGGGTGTGGATCTTCTTTATGCGTCAGATGCAGGGAGGAAACAAAATCATGGGTTTTGGTAAATCCAGATCCAAAATGCTGGATGAAGATGCCAAACGCTATACATTTTCGGATGTTGCAGGGATTGAAGAGTCAAAAGAAGAATTGGATGAGATAGTAGAATTTCTGAAAGATCCCAGTAAATTTGAAAAACTTGGTGGAAAAATCCCCACTGGTGTATTACTGGTCGGTGAGCCCGGGACAGGAAAAACGCTCCTTGCCAAGGCCATTGCCGGCGAAGCCCAGGTTGCTTTTTTTAATATCAGTGGCTCTGATTTTGTCGAGATGTTTGTAGGTGTGGGAGCAAGCAGAGTCAGGGATCTTTTTTCACAAGCCAGAGAAAACGCACCCGGTATTATCTTTATTGACGAAATAGATGCAGTGGGAAGACATCGCGGTGCCGGTTTAGGAGGCGGAAATGACGAAAGGGAGCAGACCCTTAACCAGCTTTTGGTCGAATTGGACGGATTTGACGGAAATGAAGGGGTAATAGTCATTGCCGCAACAAACCGTCCTGACGTACTCGATTCAGCTTTGACCCGGCCCGGGCGTTTTGATCGGCAGGTTGTAGTACCAAAACCGGATATTAACGGTAGACACAAAATTCTAGGAATTCACACCCGAGAATTAAAGCTTGATAAAAATGTTGATTTGAAGATTATTGCCCAGGCAACACCCGGCTTTACCGGTGCTGATTTGGCAAACCTGGCCAATGAGAGTGCTTTGATTGCCGCTCGCCAAAACAAAAAAACCATAGGCATGGAAGATTTTGAAGAAGCGCGCGATAAAGTTATGATGGGTAAGGAACGCAGATCAATGGTGATTCCGGATGATGAGAAAAAGACCACTGCCTACCATGAAGCAGGTCATGCAATCATTGCCGCAGTGTTAAAAGAGGTTGACCCGGTCCACAAAGTTACCATTATTCCACGGGGAAGAGCGTTGGGGTTGACAATGCTCCTGCCTGAAGAGGACAAATACTCTCAAAACGAATCCCAGCTTAGAGGGATTTTGATGATGATGATGGGCGGCCGGGCGGCGGAGGAATTAATTTTTAACCATTTTACCACCGGAGCCAGTAACGACCTGGAACGAGCCACTGCGTTGGCAAACAGAATTGTTTGCAATTGGGGGATGAGTGAAAACATTGGTCCTATCCATCTTGCCGCAAGTCAGGATGAGGTCTTTCTGGGCAGAGACTTGATGCGCAAACGAAACATCAGCCAGACCCTGGCAAACAAGCTGGACAAAGAGATCAGCAAAATTGTCAATACGGCCTACTCAAAAGCGATGGCAATGCTTAAAGAGAACATAGAGTTTCTGCACACCATTGCAGAACGACTGGTTCAACAAGAAACAATTACAGGTCAGGAAATTCTTGATATTCTGCAAGGTGCTCCCCAAACATAGGGTTGTGCCATGTCCGGATATGAATATTCATATTTATTAAATTCCCTGCCCAAAACTCTCGCTATAGGTTATCTCAAAGAAACATTCCGAGTCGAATTGCCTGTCACGGGCAATTCTCCTGTCTTTTTGTTTTTCAGCTACGGCAATTCGAATAAATACCCAAGTTATCAAAATGCTGTTGCCGAATTTCCTGAGGCCTGCTTTTTCAGTTTCGGAACTCAGCGCACTTGCTTCGTTCTATGCGCTGAACAGAAAACTTTTTACCAATTGCTATTATGGGCGGAAAAACATTCCTGCTCCAGACTGGCTGATGATTTAAACAAGAAACTTGCGCCGAAAAAACCTTCAAAGTTTCGAGTGCGCGACCAGATGTGGGATGGCAACTCTCCTAAAATCATGGCTATCCTCAATATTACCCCTGATTCGTTTTTTGATGGCGGCAAGTATTATGGGTTAAACAATTATGGTGATGTAGCTGCAAGGCTGATAGAAGAAGGAGCTGATATTTTGGATATTGGTGGAGAATCCACCCGGCCTGGTTCTTTGCCGGTAAACCAGGATGAAGAGATAAAACGTGTGTTGCCGGTCGTCAGGCAGATCCGAAGTCGATTCCGAGTCCCGATCTCAGTCGACACGGTCAAACCGGAAGTGGCCAAATCTACCTTGGCAGCCGGTGCGGATATGATTAATGACACTTCAGGATTGCGTGAAGACTCCAAACTATTGGACGTTATTCGAGAGTTTGATGCCAGTTACTGCCTGATGCATATCCGGGGCACTCCTGAGAAGATGCAACAAAACCCGGAATATGAAGATGTTCTTGCAGAAATATATGAGTTTTTTCTCAAAAAGTTGATGATCTGTAAAAACAGTGGATTAGCTAACGATAAAATTTGTATCGATCCCGGTATCGGCTTTGGTAAAGATCTTGTTCACAATTTGAATCTGCTCCGTTTCTTATCCGTCTTTACATCTTTGAATCGAAATATTTTATTGGGAACCTCGAACAAATCATTTATTGGAAAAACATTGGGCAGGGAACCGCATGAACGATTATCGGGCTCGCTGGTCACCCAGGTCATGGGTTGGCTGCAAGGGGCGGAGATTTTCAGAGTCCACGAGGTCAAAGCGACTAATGATGCATTGAAAATGGCGATGGTTTATACCAACTAAATCCATTAATTTTGCAGTAATTGTCTGAATCATTCGATTTGAATTTAATATTTGACATCTGTTTGGTATGCAGTTGAAAATTAGGTAATTAAACAGTTTAGCCAGACGATGGCAATCATTTGAATCGATCAACGAAGTAAAAGAGAGCCGGGTCTTTAAGGAATCATCTGGATTATTTAAAAAGTCTTTGGTTAGATGTTTTCGCCAGGCAAACGAGCAAACGCATAAAACCGAAAAATGTAATCCTTTAAAGCAGGATAGGCACTGTTTCTGCTTTTGTTTTTTTAACCCAAAGTATCACAATTTAATACAGCTTTGGACCTTATAGCTTAAATCAACAAATCAACCGGAATCCCAATCGGAATGTCTTATCTATCAGATTTTATTTATAATATTCGTTGGCAGGATATAGTTGATGTCACCATTCTAAGCCTCATCATTTATCAGATATTGTTGATGCTTAAGGGTACCCGCACTATCCAAATACTTATTGGATTTCTGCTGGTGGGATTGGTATTTATTTTCGTCGACCTGGTGGAGTTGCGTGGCCTCACGTTCGTATTACAGAATATATTTAATTCTATCGTCATCGTCTTTATTGTCCTGTTCCAATCGGAAATCAAAAATGCTCTTGCACAAATGGGGACCAAGACGACCTTTTATGACCTAAAAAATAAAAAATCCGGAAACATCCTCGATAAGATCTATTCTGTTTGTGAGCATTTTTCAAAAAACAGCATTGGTGCACTGATAGTAGTCGAAAATGAAATGGGTCTGGGTGACTATTATTCCGGTGCGACAGAAATTAATGCAGTTTTTTCCCAGCAGTTATTGGTTTCCCTTTTTCACACCCAATCGCCTCTGCATGATGGTGCGGTAATAATCAGCAGAGACGGTAAAATAGCTTATGCCGGTTGCATTCTGCCAATTTCTTCTCACATGGATTTTTCCAAGCAGTTAGGAACCAGGCACAGGGCTGCACTTGGATTAGCCGAAGAAACGGACGCCGTTATCCTTGTTGTTAGTGAGGAAAATCGAAAAATCAGCCTTGCACATAACAATGAACTGTTTTTCGAGTCGCACGATTCACCGCTAAAGGCAAAACTTCAGGAAATACTGATCAAGTAATATAGGCAATTGATTGCAAATAGAGTTTGTTAATGAAACTAAAGAAAATTAAAAACCCTTTTCAAAAGCTGTTATCGGTGGTGCTTGCGGTTGTAATCTGGCTTTTTGCGCCTTCTCCAAATAAAGAAATCACTGAAGTGAAGTTTTTTGTTCCTGTTTCTTATGTGAATCTGCCAAAAAACCTGGCAATAGTTTCAGATCCCATTCAATCGATCAGTGTGTCAGTTGAAGTTGCAAAAAACGAACTGGCCAAGATCCACCCCAGTATGTTCCAGGTTGCAGTGGATTTAGAGGAAGCTGTATCGGGTGAGAAAGAATTTGAAATTGCACGAAACGCTGTGTCTGCGCCAAATAACAGTCGGATTCTGGCCATTGAACCAAAGCAGTTGTCACTTTCATTTGAAGAAGTGATTGAAAAAGAGCTACCCATAAAGCCTGTATTTCTGGGAGAACCGGCAAAGGGGTATGTCTTGGAACAGGTTACTATGATCCCCTCTTCTGTTCGAGTAAGAGGGTTGGTTTCCGGTCTCAATAAGCTTGAGCTGTTGACAACGAAAGCTATTGAGATTGAGGGAATAAAAAGTGACCTGGAAATGTTTGCCAATATATTGTTTCCGGAAAGAGTTACAGCCATTGAACCCAGCCCGGAAAATTATATCGTGCAGATTACCGTGGGAAGCGAACCCATTGTCATGCTGTTTAAGAACATTCCAATTGGGGTGATTAAATACAATTACCAGGCTTCCATTAATCCCGATACATTTAACATGTCTGTCCGTGGCCCACGCTCACTGCTTGAGAATTTCAAGAAGCAGGACATTCAAGCGTTTATCGATTTGGAAGGGAGAAAACCGGGGAATTACAAGCTGGATAAACCCGAAATTCGATTACCTGCGGAAGTTCAAATTCAAGCTATCTGGCCGCCAATCGACATTTGGGTGAAAACCCAAAGGATAAAGCGATAGGTAATCTGACCAGATCCTATACTACCTGCCGAGCGCTACTGTGTTTACTAATTCTCAAGCATATTCAGGTTGGTATTTAAATAAGCTTCCAAATGCTGTGGAGAGTCAGGAGGGGCAGAAAACAATTGGGACCAGGTAGAGTGATGTTCCATGCAAAGATACAAGGGAACCTGTGGGGCTTTTTCTCTTATCCAACCTGACACTTGGGCAAGCATTTTTTTTCTGATCGGTTTAATGTATCGCATCTTTCCATCGGTCGCAGAAACAAACTCATTAGCAAATATGGCGGTTTTAGGGAATCTTTCTTCCGCTATTTGCTTTAACTTCGGTATGTATCTCAATGTTCCCAAACTAATCCAAGCAATGTCTTGAGGCTTGATGATGCAAAAAAGATCATTAATAGTCTCAAAATACCCATCTTCCCATTCCGGATAGTGAATTAGCGGATCGAAGTGAAATGCGACCCGATATCCGCTGTCTACCAACCTGGAAGCCGCATTTAATCGTTGTTGCAAGGTCGCTGTTTTATGCTCGTTACTTTGAATAATCTTCGAGGGGTTAAGAGACCAAGCGACGACTGTTCTTCCACGATGCTCAAGCCCAATTAAGGATTCGATAGCGTCAGTCTTGCTTTTCAACTCCAGGGTTGCATTGGGTAGGTTTGCAAAAGTCTCCACCAAGTAGGGGTTGACCTGGAAAATATGGTCCAGCGCCAGGCTATCTGAATGTTCGCCGGTACCAATTCGAAACGGTCGATTCGGATATTGTTTTATCTCCTTGATCATCGACTCAATAATCGATTCCACATTGACATGAAAGGTTATTAGAGGTTTGTTTAAAAAAACCTGAAGAATGCAGTAGGAACATTCCAAAGGGCAGTTCTCCACGAGGTCCAAAACAAAATAATTACAGCAGAGCACACTTTCCGAGTATCCGGGACAAAGCTTAAACGCACTTCCTTTGAATTCCTTTAGATACAAAACCCGCTTCCCTTGTGAAAGGCTAAGCGCATGATCCTTAGACGTTTCAAGACGATCTTCGGAATCGATGATTTCTGTCGGAGTGGTTTTTTGATTGTTCAAAATTTCCTGGCAGAAACGATAGCGCAGGGCTGATTTTTCAACCAGGATCTTTTCAGGGTGATAGGGCATTTGACGACCTAAAGACGTTTGGAAAAATGATGTCTTTAGCTACCAGCTTAGCCCTTCTATTCACGGATGGGAATGATTTTGGCGCAGTGTCCGAGAATTTCTCGTTTCGTCTTTTTTATGGGCGATGTAGTGCGCCTGGTGTCAAGAGTACGCTGTAGATTGGATTTTAAACACCAATACATGGTGTCACCCTGCTTTTTCAAAATGCATCGTATATTTGTTTTTAAACATACATCCGGTTTCTTATAACCACGCACCATGGAGTTATCAACAACAGCAATCACTGAAGTAGTGCCTGCAATGATGATCATCAGGATTGATACTAAAGTTATTTTAAATTTCATAAGAATCACACTTCGGGATTTAATTTTGAATCAAATTCGGTGTTCATAAAAAATACAATAAGCATACCACTGAAAACTGAGATTTTAACTAGTCCTTAGTTACTAATTTTTCCTCTTTGTCGTAATAAAAAGACTCAACTCTAACAGGTCTTGCCAAGGCATAATGAAACAACTCGACCTTCTTGACGATTCCGTGGTTTTGTTCCGCATATTCGGGGGTATAATACCATTCTTGCCTGCTTTTACGCTTGTATTTGTTTATGTTGTATTCAGTATAATAAATTCTTTTAAAGTAACCTTTTTCTTCAATGGTCTTATCGGTGTAAAACGATTCCGTTCTCACAATTTGTTCGTTATCGTCCAGATAAGAAACGTTTTTCTTGATTCCATCGATGTTGTCCGGGTAATGCCATTCTATGATTGTCTTTTTACCGTTTTCCCGAAATATCACATTATACTCAGTGAAAGGCCTGACAAAATGATTTTCTCTTCTGATCAGATCTCCGGTATGACGATCAAAATGGTCGATGGAACGTTTAATTAACGTTCGGCTGGCATAGGAGCTTGTGAAAATTCTCTCTTCATAGGTCTTTTTGCCGAAAAAATAATAGACATTTAATCGCCTTAGATTATTGTCTATGGGGTAATCGCTGCTGAAGATGGTTTCCTCCTTAGCCTTGTTACCATCAACATCAAAGTATTCCGTGTAGATTGAATAATCGCCTTGAGTGTATTCAATGGTTCGTCCGCCAAATTCGTTTTTTTCGCTGATAACCTCTTTTCTGGTCTGGGAAAAAACCTCTGCCGTAAGTGTGAAAAACAAAAACACTGCAACCAACACCAAGACAGAAAAAGCGCTGATTCTCTTGTTTGTAATGTTATGCATTCTAAAACTCGGGAGATGACTCGCCTGTTTCTTCAGATTTCTTCCTACCATATCGCGCAGCGTTGTGAGCAGCTTTGTATTTTTTCCAATCACTATTAAAAATCCTATTGTCGACCAGGGTAAGTTTCAGTTTGCCGGTCTCCCACTCAATTGTTGATTTTAATGCCGGTGTAATGGGGGTAAATCTGTTACACGTCGTTCCCCAGCAAACCCTTATGTTTCTGCTCTCTCCTTCAAAAATCTCAATGTTTTCGTTACTTGGTTCTCCATATTTCCTTTTTAAAAGATCAAGTATTCCCTGGGAGTTTCTTTGGTAGGTAGGGTATTGATTCGTAAAGTCAATACGATACAGCCTTTTGCTTCCGGTGAAATTCAGGACAGTTTTCATTTCATCTTTTGTCTTGATAATTTCATAGCCGTGAGCGATTCCCAGTTTATCCTTGCTGCTTTTAACATTATTAACCTGAAAGATCTTAATGACTTCATCAAGTTGCATGTTGAGTTTTAACCCTTGAACCGTGAAGAAATAAACATCGTCGGCTAAGGTTACGAAAGCAGTGAAAATCAATAATGTCGATAACACTAGAATAGAAGCACCGGAAGCAATTGAAAAATTTTTCTTAGAATATTTCGTGTATGCTCGCATTGTTGGATGATCTATAAGCTTTGATTGATGTTTTAAGATAATGTTTAACGGTGCAGTAAAAATTGGCCGAAAAAGGTCTGCCATTGCAATGCAATGGTTTGACCTAGTTCCGAGATTGAAAGCTTTTCCATCTCTTTTTTGTTATTGCTTGACCTTTCAACATATTACCGAATAGGGACCAAAAGTTCGAAAATCAAGATCAGATATTGGATAGTTGTCAATAGTCTCTTTTAGCATATTCTGTGATTTAAGTGTAGATTCTGAAGATCGAAAGAACGCCAAATTAGGTCTAAACTTAAAATGGAAACTGTCTCTCTATTATTGTGAACGATATTTGCAGGAAATGTATAACCACCGGGAGAACATTTGGCATGAACTGCCTAATATCTTAGCACATTAGGACTGTTGTTTTTAATCGCAAAGTCTATAAAGTCGAAAGCGAAAAATCCATAGTTTGTCTTGATAGTTGCTTTCGTCGACAATATCGTCTAAAATAGCGTCAGACTATTTCATGCAGCTATCATTAGCAATGTGTTTTCATACTGCAGGTTTCCGCAAGCAAGTTTTGGAACCTGTCTTAATTATTTGGACTCCTCAAAAAAGCAAAGGGGCTTACTTATTAACAGGTGGAATTATGAAAAAGCTAATTTTTCTTTCCCTCCTCATTCCGTTTTTGCTGCCTGTATCAACTGTATCTGCAATCAATGCAGTTGCCAGCATCAAAGACACTATAGGTGAGGTGCAAATTCAGAGGTTAAAAAGGAACATTCCCGGGCGTAAAGGGCTGATCCTTAATGATCAGGATGTGGTTGTTACCGGACTGCGAGCTAAAGCCACCATTCTCTTTCGTGATGGTTCCGAAATCAGATTGTTTCAAAACACACGATTTGTAATTGAAAAATCTGAAGAAATGGAAGGGAATCAAAGAGGGTTTTTGAACAATTTTTTATTAAAAACAGGATCTTTTTGGGGAAAATTCACAAAAAATACTCAGAAGACGAAGATTATCACACCAACAGCCACCTGCGGTATCAAAGGGACAAGCGTTTCCTTATCCGAACGTAACGGCAGGTTGAATGTTAGCCTTTCCACAGGTGCTATAGAGTTGGAAAATGAAGATGAAAAAATTGATCTGGCTGCCGGTATGATGGTAAATGGCATAACCCAGCAGGGATCATTCAAGGATAAGGTTACGGATCTGCCCTATCGTCTGGTAGTTGAACCGGATTCCAGCAAACTTAATCTGCCGACTGCAGGTAACGAATCCAAAGTGGATTTCACGTTGCAGGTTGTGAACGTCAAAACAAAGCAAAATGAATATCGAAGTGGTTCCGTATTCTTTTCAGTAAAGACCGATAAAATCATATTCCCCGACAGGGTCATTCTAAATGATCGTGGATATGCAAGAGTTACAGCTACAATTAAGCCTTTCCAGAAAGCAGATTATGGCGAAGGACGAATCGAGGTCGTAGCTGTGACTGAAGGTGAGTCGGCCATGGATATTGGAACAGGAGAAGTCCTGCTTACTTTTGATATTCCAAAGAAGTTCCAAAAAACAATTCGCATTGATGCCGAATCGGGTGAAGTAAATTAACTATTTAGCCAATAATCCCGTCAAAGGTGATTCCAACATGTTCAGGAATCACCTTTTTCCTTCCCTGGCGATCCTTTCCCAAACAATTCATTAGGTTACTTTTAACTCGGTTTGATCTCATCAGCAATATCTTGACAATTTGCCGATTGTAAACAGACAATTTCTTATGAAATAAGAAAACAATCGACAACCTAATCATGCGACCCCTCGATACGGGCAGTATTCCCATCTTTCATTCGGTTTTCCAAAGGTTCCTTCCGCCAATTGAATTACTGATGAGCTCAGACTCAGGAGACTCCCCTATTAGCCTGATTAGGCTCAATCCGTTTGTCAAAACTGATTGTTGAAGAACCTGGATACCTCTTACCTTGGAGGTGGTTGATATGGCTGTGAAACTTGCCATACCCGGTTTTTTGAGATAGGCATTCGGAAAATCGAGTAAAAATGAATACCTGTTTTTTAGAGCGAGCATGGAAAACAATTATACTGCAGAAGCAATCGAAGTCTTGAATGGATTAGACCCTGTCAAGCAGCGTCCTGGGATGTATACCGAAACCACCCGGCCAAATCATTTGGGGCAGGAAGTGATCGATAACAGTGTAGATGAAGCTATTGCCGGATTTGCCAGTGAAATTGAAGTCATTTTACACACCGATGGCTCTCTTGAAGTCAGTGATAATGGAAGGGGAATGCCAGTTGATATTCATCCTGAAGAAGGTGTGACAGGTGTGGAATTGATCATGACTAAGTTACACGCAGGTGCCAAATTTTCCAACAAAAGCTATCAATTCTCCGGAGGATTGCATGGAGTTGGTGTTTCGGTAGTCAATGCCTTGTCTCTGAAACTGCAGGTAAAAATAAAGAGGGAGGGGACCGAGTATCAAATCTCATTTGAAAACGGAGATAAATCAAGTGATTTGGAAGTGATTGGTACTGTCGGCAAGCGGAATACCGGAACCAATATTAGATTTTGGCCGGATCCTAAATATTTCGACACACCAAAATTTTCCGTTGCCAAACTAAAGCATATTCTTAAAGCAAAAGCTGTTTTATGCCCTAAGCTCAAAGTAACTTTTTTAGATGAAATAGCCGACACCATTGATGAATGGTGTTTCGAAGATGGCTTAAAAGATTATTTAGCTGAAAGACTTTTGGATGTTGAAACCATCCCTCGTGATCCATTTGTAGGTAATTTTGAGGGAAATGAGCAATCTGTTTCCTGGGCCGTAGTGTGGGTGCCCGATACTAAAGATACCGTGGGCGAAAGCTTTGTGAACCTGATCCCAACAGCCCTGGGGGGTACTCATGTCAATGGTTTTAGAACAGGCCTTTTGGAATCGGTAAGGGAATTTTGTGAATTCAGGAAACTGATACCCAGGGGAATAAAACTTTCTCCGGAGGATATTTGGGAGAATTGTAATCATATCCTGTCAGTTAAAATGCAAGACCCCCAGTTTTCCGGACAAACCAAAGAAAGGCTTTCTTCGCGTCAAAGCGCAGCCTTTGTATCCGGGATTGTAAAAGACGAATTCAGCTTGTGGCTGAATCATCACACAGATGTGGGAGAGCAGCTGGCAGATTTGGTTATAGCTAATGCCCAGAAAAGATCTAAAGCCCGGAAAACGGTTGCAAGAAAAAAAGCCAGTGCGGGACCTTCCCTGCCAGGAAAACTAGCAGATTGTGTGACACAAGACCCT
>JAKSDL010000079.1 GCA_022360105.1 Pseudomonadota bacterium | reverse complement strand
GTTGAATCACTATCTCTACGAGTTTTCCGGTCAAAAACAAAACGAAGCTTGCAGCACGGAACTCTGAAGGATTAAAATAGCCTTTTGTGTTGTATAGGCCAATTTTCAATAGCTTTCACAGGTACTGGCAGAAAAATCCCGGGTTCTTAAAAATATCCGGCAACCGCCTGAAAACTGGCTTATGCAAGTTAAAACCTGCTCAAGCATTACGAATCAGTTTTGGAAACGTTAAGTGAACTGGGTCTCAGGATTCCAATGACACCTTCGTGAGGATATTCCAAATGAAATTTACAACCAGTGAAGCGATAGAACAAGTTATCAACCGCATTGAATTAGGGTTGGATGAACACTCCAAATGGGTAAAGTTGTGGAACACGCGGGCAATTTGCCACACTTCTTTTCCGCCGAGTTACCTGACAGAAACCTCGCATCAGGAATGCGATTTTGCAAAATGGTTTCACAGCTGTCAGGCTGAAGAGTGGCTACATCAGGTCGATTTTGAAAGTATCAGTAGCGTACACAAGACCATGCATGAAGAAGCCCGTGAACTGGCTGTTAAGATTCAAAAAGGTCAACGCATTAAGGAAGAGGATTATTACACGTTTGTAAACAGCGAGTGGAGTTTTTCTCAGCAACTGCAACGACTGAAGGACAAGATCACCCGCCTGCAGATATCGTTTGACCCCCTCACCGGAATCTTTAATCGGCAGGCTATGATGCCAATTCTATTGCAGGAACAGGCCTATGTGCAGAGGGATGGCAAGGTTTGCTGCCTAGCCATGGCCGATCTTGATTTTTTCAAGAATATCAATGACACCTACGGTCACGCTAACGGAGATATTGTGCTCAGGCGAGTCGCCGATTACCTGAAATCCAATTTAAGACCTTATGATGCTCTCTTTAGGTACGGAGGTGAAGAATTTTTATTTTGCCTGCCGAACACCGATTACTTTACAGGAAAAACTCTTTTGGATCGCTTGCGCTCGGAAATACACGGGCTTCCTATAACTCTTGGAAATGATGAGGTTATTCACATTTCTATATCGCTGGGCATAGCTCAGATGCAGCCGGGGATATCCAGCGAAGATGTGGTCATAAGAGCTGATGAGGCGCTCTATGAGGCCAAGAATAAGGGTCGCAACCAGGTAATTGCCTGGGAGGACTACAATCAGGCGGATTAATCCCGAAGTACCTGCTTCGCTACCTGCCTGATTGATTTGGTGTTCTATTTGCATTTTCAGGAACTGACAAACAACCACAACCTGATTGAATACCATACATCGATAGAAGACATGAAACTCGCGAGAACCACATTCATTATCCTTTCCTTTTTAAGTCTGCTGGCGTTCGCCTTTATGCAAACCTCCTTTGCCCTGCATGACATTGAAGCGGATTCCGTTCGCATAATTAAGGAAACCGGAACAGTGCAATTGTTAGGCGCAGAACAGGATATAGAGATCAGCGATTATGGAAAAAGCCTGAATAGCGGTGATGAGATTTTAACCGGTCCGGATGGTAAAGCTCATATTCTGCTTTCCATGCTTACCAACAACGATGAGGTATTTGTTGCGCCATCCAGCCGTATCAAGGTGTATACCAAGGTCTCAGATTCGCTGACTTCCATTTATCATATCCATGTTTTATATGGAAAAATCCGTGTTCGCACGATTCTCAATGAAGGAAAGCAGATCCGATTTGACACGGATCTGGTCGAGGTTACAGCTGATGAGGGTGAGTTCATTGTGGAAAGTCGTAAATTCGGGACCAGCGTGGGTACCATCAACGGCCTCGCGAAAATGGTTTACAAAAAAACAGGCCAAGAGTACCAGATTCCTCAAAAAGCAATGATGTTTGTTTCCCCATTAAAATCTGTCTCACCGGCCAAAGTGTTTGTTAATGATTTGTTTACAGGGGTGGAGCAGAGCGAATCGGAAAAGGTCATTGAATCGTACTATTAAACCGCTGAAAGCGACACGAAACATGCAGTCTGCCAAAGGGAAGGGTGAGTTTCCGTTCATGCAGCGAACGACAAATCAGTGGGAAGAATTTGGAGGGAGTTGTTAATGGTTATCTTCATAAAGGGATTTAAGTTCATCAAAATCGATCCCCAGTAATTTCATGGTTGCCACAATCTGCGGCAGCTCAGTTTTGACAAACTGTTCTCGCTTGATGGTCTTTATTTTTTCTTTCGCTTCGGCAGATACAAAATACCCCATTCCCCGACGATTAAAGATGATATCGTTTTCCTGCAAATAACCGTATGTTCGCAGCACCGTATTGGGATTTACCTCTACAGATACAGCCATTTCCCTGACAGACGGCACTCGTTCCTCCTCTTTCCATTTATCAGTCAGTATCGACTCAAAAAGCATATCCGCAATTTGCAAAAAAATGGCTTTGTCTTTATTGAATTCCATTAGCCCTTTACCTGGGAATTCTTAAATTCATAATAGGATATCCCGTATAGAAAAAGAGGAAAAATGATAAACAAAAATACATACAGAAAATAGGTAGGGGAAAAAACCGGACTGCCAAAAAACCTCCCCAGCTGATCCAGACTGTTGAATTGTATAACAATATTTGTGGGTCCCATTGAAACAATGGTGTTCTTAAGATAGGTGACCGTCACAACAATGATCAGGATTATCGCCGCAATCAGCACCAAGGAAGTTTTTAAAAAGTTATTGCCTCTAAACCAGAGCGCTCCGGCGAAATACAGGGCATGAAACAACAAATAGACTTGAAAAGCAGACCACAATCCTTGGGGAAAAACCTGCATATACCCATGCACATCCCCGGTAATGTTTCTAAACAGGTTGATAAGCATGGCTCCTGCTGCAATAGCGAGCACAGAGTAGAAAAAGTATCCAACAAGGCTGGCCACAATTTGAAGGACAAACTTCTCTTCCACTGAAGCCGGGAGCATATGAAGATACACCCCTCTTTCTTTTTGGTATAACCCCGCAAAAAGCCTGCTAACAAGAACAATCCCCACCAGCAGCATCACACCAAACAAAATTCCAACCCCTTGAGGCCTGAAAATAAAACCGGTAATAAACACCAGACCAGCCATCACCAGACCGGTTAACAAAAAAGGTCGCCAGTCATCTGCGATTGCTATTCGTGAAAGTTGCATCAATCGCCTGGGATCGATGCTGAAACCCGATCTATTCACTTTTTTCCTCCGCTTCTGTAGGTAAAAGAGAAAGAAAATCTTCCGAAGAATCCATGACAGCCTTAAAAAGAAATTCAAGATCCATGGTACCTTCGTTTTCGTTTGTATTGCTTTCCAATACGGTGTATCCACCCGGAATCTCCTCCTTGTAAATCACATGATCCAGTGATTCAGATGATCTTGCTGTTCGTATGGTCAGTTGCGAACTTATGGCTGCAATGGAACTGTCCAGCATGATACGTCCCTGGTCAATAAACACCAGGTTATCAAAAATATTCTCTACCTCTTTGATCTGGTGAGTGGCAATAATAAATAGTCTGTCATCATCAATAGAACCTGCCAGTAATTTTCTCAATATCTGTTTGGAAGGGATATCCAATCCGTTTGTCGGCTCGTCCAAAAGTAAAATCCTGGATTTGGTTGCCAGTCCGAATGCCAATAGAAATCTTTTGGACAAGCCATATGACAGGTTGGTCAACATGTGACTCTTTTCCAGCTCCATTTCCTGGAGATAGCGTTGGAAAGAGTCGGAATCAAATTTATCGTAAAATGGAGCATGCAGCTTTTCATAGCGTTCAATAGAGATCGGTGGTAAATAGTAGGATTCGGGTATTAAAAACAGATCCTTCAACATGGCCGGATGTTTCTTTCTACTGTCAAAGTTCAACACACTGCAATAACCGGTGGTTGGTTTTAACATGCCGCAAATCAATTTGTAGAGACTGGTTTTCCCCGCCCCGTTCTTGCCCAGCAGACCATAAATCCTGCCTGGCGCGAAATCCACGTTTAAATCCTGGAAGAGTCTTGAATTACCGTATGCGAATGATAAGTTGCCGATCTCAATCATTTGAGCCTTTGACGTTTTTGTTGTAAATTTTTAGTGCACTAGTTAGCTATAACACTAAGGCGTAAATACACCCTTGTCAACAATTTTTTTAACAATTTTATAAAGCCTTTATGGGCAAAGGTTTAGAAAGGGAAGGGTATTTGACAAATGTAGGATGGGTAACTTGCTTACCCATCAATGTTATGGACGAAGTGAAGAATTTAATTTTAATTCTGCTCTTTTAGCAAACAGTTGAATGGACTTACATCCACTCATCACAGTGGTATTTTAGTTTCACAGAGAAGCCATCAGAGTTTTACTAAAGGCAATTAACAAAGAAGGAGTCATTCTGAACGATAGTGAAGAATCTCTCGAGGTCTATGACAGATCCTTCACTATCGTTCAGGATGACAATCAGTCCCAACTATTATGACTTTATGGAGATTTAAAAAGAAAGAATGGTTATATGAATCAGGTTGGTGGGTAACGGAGTTACCCACCCTACGTTTAAATTACAGGTATTACTGCGGGGGAGAATTACAATCCAAGCATTTCCTCTTTTAAATCATCATCAACCGGATCATCTCCCAGCCAGATTCCAAAAAAAGCTCTTTTGAAGTTCAGCCCTTTAATATCTTCCAGGAAGGTGTCGTTTTTGTAGACTCTTAAGCCGGAGCTCTGGAGATAGATAAAATCAAAATAATCGCCTTTGTTGACTTCTTCACTCATCAGCTCCAGGAAACGTTCAATTTGAGGTTGGATTGGTTGGGTGTTTCCGCCTGTAGCGCTTTCAAATCCATCCTTGATCGCACTTTTCAGGTTATCCTGATCCACAAAACCGGAAACGATTTGCAGGCGAATACCCATATTCCTGTCATCCCTTAGGATCTTCTCCGAGTCCTGTGAGCGATCCTCCAGGTATAGTGCACTGACATAAATATTCACAAAAAACCTGGATCGAATCCCTGCACCGTTTAAAACAAAGGTAATCCCGGCTCTTTCCAGCTTTTCAGGAATCTCTGCCCCGGAAACTTCCTTGGCGGTACCCTGAAATGGTAAAAACATAAAAAGCATCAGTCCGATAACTAACTTTCGACTCATCGCATTGGCTCCATCGCTAAGATTAATATCCCTTAAATCGAAACTTCGTCTCTTACCCTTTATAAACAGGGGAACTGCATCATTTTGTCTGTTTCATCTTATATCTCAGGCAAGAGCTTAACAACAGTCCGTCGCTTTTTCAAGGCGCCTTGATGGGATTTCTGCTCCAGTTTGTGAGCAAACGTTCGGAAACTCTGACCTGGATCGATTTGATACCTTATCAGGATTCCAAATTGCGATCTTTATTAAATTCATAATGATATCCGCCAACGAAAAAAGCCGTTGACATCGATTTGATACCACAGGTATTTTCGAACATTTGCAGTCATCAAAATTAATGTCACACCAATGGCTTTTACTGAACAACCTCCGCAAGTCGTTTAATAAGGCCCTTTTAAGAGACTATGAGTCAATCAGAATCCAATCCTTTTAGCGAAGACCAATCTGTACCGAATGCCGTCACCAAAGCTTTTCAAACCGATTTCAGATTAAACATTAATCGACTGGATACGGCTTTTTTAGCTGGTATTCATACCTTTGCCGAAATCAGGCAAACGTTTTCCCTGCGGTTTTCAGAGTTGGAGCAGGTACACAGTATTGTTGACGAATTGGTTGAAGGGAACCCCGAATCACTAAAACAACGTACTCATCGGGCGATTGACCGGCTTATTAAAAACAGTCTGCTGATTCGGGTTGATAGTGGCGGTCTGAGCCAGCAACCTTTGTTCGATGTTTCGCCGCTGGGAGAATCGATCCTCTCCTATCTTTCAGCTGACGATAAGTTAACCAGGCAAAACCTGACTATTATTACTTCCAGAATTCTTTCCCTCTTGTCCGATATTCGAAAATCACTTGCTTCCAGCGGATCGGCGCATTTTTGGGAAGAATCGGTTATTCAGCCTTTAAAGCATGTCGTGGTTGAATTACTGAATGCGATCGAAAAACGTCAAAGAGGATTGGATCTGGAGCAGGAGGAAGTTCGCACCGAGATCAGCGATCTTCTGGAAAAAAGCTGGCTGGAAGCTTTGGAAGCCTGTGAATCTTTGTTGGAAACCACCGGACAAACCCTACAGGAGCTTTATCGCACCCTGCTTTCAGAAAATACCGCCGTCAAGCAGGGTTTGAATGAAATATACGAAGCTGCCGAAGCTCTTGGGCAATTGCCTGTCCTTAATCTCATCGACACGATTTATCTTCGCCTGGATCAACTGGAGCAATGGGGAAAGGAAAGGGTTGCTTCCTGGTCTCAGTATTACCGCAGGGTTAATGATTTTCTGCAATCCATTGTACGTTTTGACCCTAATCGTGAGCTTTCCCAGACCTTGAAAGAGAACATACAACAGTTTTCCCAAAACCCGTGGTTTGTGGACCTGATCGACCCCCCTGTTTATAGAGGATTACAGGAGGTGGTTTACACCCAATCCAAAAAGAGGATAGCGAGGGCAATCCCTCAACCTGCAAATGATGACTTGCTGGATGATGATGGCAACCTGGTGCTGGATTTGATGATCGAAGAGATCAAAAACCGACTAAAAAATAAGATTCCCCTGAATCTCACCGACATCATCCGTCCTTTCCTGGAAAGTCACACAGTGGATCATGTGTATCCGCATATTGGTACGCTGATCGATCTTATGCTGAAAGAGCTGAAGCAAAAACCAACCAGCAATACTGCCTGGGAAAAACCCCTGGCCGATCTTCAGTTTGAATTACAGAATCTGGAAATAGATTTAGGAGAGCCCTGAACCTCACCGGATATTGCTGTTTGCATGTATTGATTGTTCGTTGACGCTCATTCCATAATTTGTGTTTGCTTAAAAATTACCGGTTTGGGCACTTTTAAAGCCTTCATTTACTCACAATAACTCATGGAAAAAGAGATTAACGATCTTCACGATTTATTAATGGACCCCTTGTTTCCCGAATTGGATATGAAACTTAGGACAGGGTGGCACTGTGATGAAGAGGAGATCGAATCGTTTGAATTTATCAGCCGGGTTCAGGATAAAATAGAGATGTTTTACGAGTTATATGGTTATGAACTCCTCTATGCTACGGAAGGCTATTACTACCTGCACCCCGTTTCCGGCACTATCAAGACCTACAAGCTGGGAATTGAATCGATGATTATCAGTCAGTTTCTGGCGTTAATGAAAATGGACCCGCAATACCTGGAATCCTCCGGTTATTTTAGTTTAGATGAATTACTGGACAGGATTGAGCTGATGCTGGGAAAGCAGCAGGTTGTCCGCACTTTTTTAAAAAGAAAAAAGAGCAAGGAATCAGTCAGCGAGCAGGATTACCTTAACGTGCAACAGGCTGTGAAACGTTCTTTGAGAGAGCTTTCCCGTTACGGTTTTGTAACCATTAACCCGGACTTTAGCAGAATCTATCCCAGGAAACCCATTTTCCGTTTTATGGATCCCATTCGCAATCTGGATAATCCTCAGCAGGCTATGGAAAGCATCGTAAAAGGAGAAAATCCTTTTGAATCAGAGGAAGAGACGGAGGAAGGCGATGAGTAATAATACCAGAATTCAGCGGGCTGTGTTGATCAACTGGAAAGGTATGTTCTTTCAGCCTTTTGATATTGATTCCGGCATGACCATCCTTGAGGGAGCAAACGGTACCGGTAAGACCACGATCATGATTGCCATTTACACCTGTTTAATCCCCGATCTGAATTTCCTTAATTTTCAGAACGTAACAACAGTCAGTTCCCGTCGAAATGAAGACAAAGGACTTTACGGCAGAATCGGCCAGGATGAACATAACCGCGAAGAACCGATCTTCAGTGTGCTTGATATTGTCACATCAGCCAACGAGAGGCATCTGGTAGGGGTTCAGCTGATTAAAAAAACCTATCCCCAGGTTAGCCTGAAGCATTTTGCGGTAAGTAACCTCTCGCCGGATGTGGACATAGAGAAACTGTTGTTGCGTCATAATCTGGAAACCAATCAACAGGAAATTCCGGAATTAGATGAAATTGGTGAAGCCTGCAAGAAAGTTGGGGGTGAACTGGTCAATTTCAGACATGCCAAGGATTATTTTCAATTCATGTTTGAAAAAGACATTTCACCCATCAGGCTGATCGAAAATGAGGAACGAAAAAAGTACAACCAATTGCTGCATACCAGCCTGTACGGTGGATTGTCCCGATCTCTCCAGACCAGTTTGAGAGACTACCTGTTGCCGGAAAACGATAAACTGGTGCAGGGAATCAATGAGATGGAGCATAATCTCAAGACCTGCCGACGAACTCGTTCGGCCATTCAACGATATCAATCGGTTCGTGAGATTATTCGCCAGGTCTACGACACCGGGTTAAGCATGTATTCCTCAGCCTTTTTTGCCACCAGGTTGGAAGCAGAACAGAAGCTGAAAAAGGCACTGCAACTGCGCGCTGAAAAACGGGAACTGAAGCTGAAGTGGGATGCCTGTGAAAATGAGATCGCTGCGATGCATCAGCAACAGTTGTCTATTGAAGAAGCGTTGGAAAAAAAGAACGAAGAGTTGGATCTGGCTCGGCAAAGACTTAATCGTTGTTTGGAAGCGACTAAAATCAGCAGGGAATTTAAAAGCAAGGAAACCGATTACCAGGCGCAACTGGAAATTGAAAAATCGGCCCGATCCGATTATGAAGCCTTGAAAGCAAAAGAGATAGAACTGCAAAAAGAACAGCGTTCGTTAAACTCCCAGCAGATGGAACTGGCAAAACAACTTTCAGATGCAGGAAAAGCGTGGCAGGAACTGTCCAAGCAGGTGGGATTGTATCAGCAGGCAGAAAAGCTGCTAACAGAAGCTCAATCGTTGCTGAATTCAAAAGACCTTGCTATTGAAGCCGTGGCCGAAGAACTGAAAAAAAGTCGGCAGGATTACCATGCTGCAAAAGATACTCATCAAAAACTTTATTTTGAATTGAGTGATGCCAGTCTGAAGCAGGATCTCTTTGAAAACTATTTCAAAATTCTGAGCCAACTTTCCGAACAGGAAATCCTTCCGGAAGAAGCAGGTGATAAAGCTTCGCTGGTGGTTGAAAAATTGTCGGCACTGGAAGACCGGATTGTCGCAGCAGATCAATTACCTGAAAAAATAGGTCGGTTAAAAGAAAGCATCCAAAACAGGGACAGGCTCCAGCAGGCCTTAAAAACAGCTGATCTTTTAGAAATCAATTCACGGGAAAAGTTTGATGTCGCCAGGGAAACTCTTCTTAGCCAATTAAAAGAGAGAAAAGCTGAATTAAAAACCGTTCAGGAAACAATCGAGTCCCAAACCAACCAACTTCGATCGATCACAGACCAGTTACCGGCACTGGAAAGACAGTTAAACGAATGGGACAGATACAAACAGATTAAAAAAGATCTGGAAGATCGTGCCGCGGTAACGATTGATAATACCCTGGATCTTTCCAATTTGAATGTTCGCTACGAAGACCAGCTGCAGCAGTTGAATCTTGAGAAATACGATTTGAAGTCCAGACAGAAGCGCATCCAGCGTTCCTATAACTACCTGATAAGTGAGAAATCGACACACCCCGAATTAAAAAAGCTTGCGGAGCAAGGCTATGGAACTCTTCTGGCTGATCGGTACGAAGAGATCCCGGCGGACTGGTCTGCGAATCTGGAAAGCAGGCTGGGTCCCTTGAGCAATTCCCTGGTCGTTAAAAATGTTCACAAAACGGCCAATGAACTGGCCGGAAGCTTTGATTTGCCTGAAAACCTCTGGTTGGTAGAGGAAACGCATCAGGAGAAAATGCCTGAAGCTGTGGAAATGAACAACTCGATTCTGGTGAAACACGGGGATGCCTGGAGATTAAGCAGGCTGCCATCTGATCCTGTATTAGGAAAAGAAGCCAGATTACAACAAACAGAAAAACTGGCAGCCCGGATTAAGGAAATCTCCAAAGCCCTGGAAGAAAACGATCTTAAAATCAAACATATAAAGGAAAACCAGGCCCTGGCTAATAAACTTGCCTTTTTAAATCCGGATGGTGCCACCTCTTCGCCCCTGGACAGAATCAAAGAACTGTCTGAGCAACAAAAAGCCGTCGAAACCAAGCTCAAAAAGCTGGAAGACGATAAAACCAGCATTCAATCCCAACTGGACCACCTGGAAGAAAAAGAAGACACCCTTAGACAATATTATCCATTACGAGAATTGCTGGATGGTCAAGATCTCGACAAGCAACTCACCGAGCTTGAACAGGAATTGACAGATACTCAGCAACTGGAAAGCCAATATAAGGACAAGTTTCCTCTTCTCAATCAGCTCAAGCAAGGGCTTGAAGTACTTCAGTCCCCATTAGGCGACGCGCTGGATAAGCTGCAGGAAGGTGAAAAAGCAGCCCGTGAGCATCTGGAACGCCTCAGGACCATTCAAGAGGTATTGGAACGGCTCAATGAGTCCAAAGACCATTTTCAGTACAAAGAACAGGTTTCGATGCTGGATCAGGAAAAAAGCATCAACCAGCACACCGAATCACAGCTTTCTGACATTGAATCCAAACTGTCTGAGATATCTAAGCTCATCGAACAGCAGGCAATAGATACTCAAAAGGCTGCTGAAACTTTTCACGCTGAAGAGGGCAGATTAAATACTTTAAAAGGCCAGCTGGAACTACTTAAAGATAATCTTTCCCAAGCCGGAGCATCCGGTGCAGAAGGAGATTTGGAGCAGGCTCAATATGCCATGGACTCACTGATCGCTGAAAAAAGGGAGCTGGATAAACAACTGAATCAAACCAAGGAAAAAAGCTATCAGCTTGAGGCAGAGAACAAACAACTAAACAGTGGTTACAACAAGCTGAATAATCGCTTTACAAACCAATTGGAAAGCACCAGGCCGGTAACCGGAAAATGGTCCAAGTTTCATAAAGAGGCCAGAAATGATGCCAAATATGTTGAGCTTTTGGATCGCTACATGGAAGAGATTCATGGTTCCGGGAAACAACCCGAGGTATTCTGGCGAAAGGTATCCGGCCTGAAAGTAACCCTGATTGGGTCTTTGGAAAAGATTCATGATGCCAAAGCCGTGTTGGAACGAATTAAGGAAATAACAGAAACCGATGTTGAAGATACTGATCAGGCCGATGTGATCATGCAAATCTGGATAGAGATCGGTCAATATATTAAACAAGTTATTCCTGTGGACCTGCAAACCAGTAATCCGGAAAAAGCACAGGAAGCTATTGGTCAAAAGCTGGAATCCCTGGAAAACAACCTTTCACAGCAGGAACACAGCTTAAGAATCCACGTTCAAAGTATCCCCTCTCATCTGAATGCAGAGATACGAAAACAAAAGAGCAGGATTAGAAAATTGAATGAAAAACTGGACAAAGTCCGATTTGGATTTCTTAATACCATTCGCATCCATATTGAAACCCAGCCCAAGTTAAAGCGTTTCCTGGATATATTGCCTCAGCAATTGGATATTTTTGCGGAAACCAATGAAGAAAATGTGTCCATTGAAACCCTGATGGCTGATCTCTACGAAAAAGAAGGCGCGGGGAAGGTGCGAGGTGATCTCTTGATGGACTACAGGCATTATGTCCGTTTAAGCATCGAAGTAAAGAGAGAGGGTAATGAAGATTTTGAAAAAGTGACCTCCACCAATCTTTCCACCGGGGAATCCATTGGTGTTGGGATTGCCATTCTAATTATGGTACTCATGAGCTGGGAAGAGCAATCCCACATTACCCGGGAAGATGAAACCCGGGGAAGTTTACGCTTTCTGCTGCTGGATGAATCATCCAGGCTGGATCAAAATGCATTGCACACTCTGACAGATTTTTGTGAAAGCCTGGGACTTCAGCTTCTCATTGCGGCTCCTTCCGTTGAACGCACTTTAAGGGGTACCACACATCATTTGACCCGTGGACACTTTGACGGAGTGGAAGAGGTTATTGTCAGGGGGCGTAGAATCACAGCCGAACCCGCAGCTTCATAGCATGACAAGCTCAGCGGCAGCCTATTCAAACGTTCTCACGCATTTTACATCATAAGAAAATCCACCATCATCGTACCCCAAAAAACCGTAAACCAGGTTAACGAGCCAGGACTTCTCGCGATCCGGCTCATAATCAGTGGAAGTCCAGAAAAAAACCGGTTTGATACCTGTGAAATATGTTGCCAGTTTGGAGCCCAATTCCAGTGTTTTTTTATCCGGCAGTCTCCAATCCGATTTGTTTTTTAACTTAAGGTTTTTACAATAAGTCACCCCATCCCGCCATCTCATCTTTCCTGGATTCTCCAACTGCCATTCCAGATTGTTATCGGTATCAACAACGGTATCAGTGGTAACAGAAACCGCCGCTTCAATAGAAATCACCAACAAGCCGATCAACATCGCAATAATTAATGCCTTCATCGCTCTCTCCTTTTGCCTGCGCTATTCGACAAGGTACACAACTATGTGCAACAGCATCGTATACTAACCTTTGTTGGCAGAATCATAGCTCGTATTTAATAAGGACTGATACACATGCTGATATCTTTTTAAACCGGGACAATTTTGAAAGACTAGCGTTTGTACAGCCCCACTAGGAAGTTACCGGTTTGTGCCGTATGTTTCGGAAAACCGGCCGTTGTTCGATTATCGATTCAATTTATTTTAAATTGTTCAAGCAGAAGCTGAAAGAGATTTTTGCTTGAGAGGCAACATGATGATAAACGTACTTCCATCGCCCGGAACGGAGGTAACTTCGATGGTACCTTTGTGATTGTTTGTAACAATCATGTAGGCCACGGACAAACCAAGACCGGTGCCTTCGCCAATGGGCTTCGTCGTAAAAAACGGTTCAAATACCTTTTTCCTGACTTTGTCTTCCATACCAACACCGTTATCGCTGATACGTATTTCCATATGATCGGAGATCTTTTGCAACCGGATCGTCAGGGTGGGATCATCCTGGCTTAAGATCTTGTCTGTCATGGCTTGGGCAGCATTCTTGAAAATATTTAACAATACTTGTTCAATTTCCATCACTACACAAGGCAGGTTGGGCAAATGGGGATCAAAAAACCTGTTAATTCGAATTCGCCTGAAATCGTACTTCTTCTTTAAATCATAATCGCTTCCAGCCAGCGCCAAGGTTCGTTCTAATAATTCCGGCAGGTTTACCATGGTCATTTCCGACTGGCTGGCCCTGGAAAAATGCAACATGCGGGTGACTATGTCTGCAGCCCGGTTTCCAGATTTTCTGATCCCCTCTAAATAATGCAAGATTTTTTGTTTCTTCAGATAATTTTGAAGATTATCCAGTTTCAGATCGAATTTTTCAGCAATTCTTACATTTTGTTCTCTTTCGGGTGTAAGCCTGAGTTCTATC
Organism: Pseudomonadota bacterium; assembly: GCA_022360105.1. The sequence continues at coordinate 14,573 of JAKSDL010000079.1, read as the reverse complement.
ATCTGGGCCGCATGCAAAATCCCTCCCAGAGGATTGTTTATTTCATGCGCAGTGCCTGCAGCCAATTCACCAACCGACATCATCTTTTCTGATTGAATCATCAGCTCTTCCATGCGAATACGTGCAGTGATATCGTCGACTCGCAGCACAGCACCTTCGAATGCAGCACTATGGATCGGATAGATGATAATGTCATAAATCTTAGGCTCACCGTGCATGGAGATATTGATTTTCTCCAGACTGATCGGTTGCTGACTTTCTATGACTGTTTCAATATGTTGTTGATATTGATGAAAATTTGACAATACCTCCGAGAAGAATTTACCTTCCGCTTTTTGATAAGCAATACCAGTCACTTTTTCAGCTTCAAGATTCCATTGGGTAATCCTCAACTCGCGGTTCATCACAATCATCACAGAGGGCATTAGATCGATGGTGTTTTTCAAATACAACCGCATGTTTTCCATTTCCTGCTGGGCTTTTTTCCTGGCAGTTACATCCCTTAAAATGCAGCTGAATCCGGTAGGTTCGCCTTCGGTATTTTTTACAAGAGCCCCGGAAAACTCCATATAGCCCGTACTGCCATCTTTACGTCGATAATCCACCTCCGTCGCTTCCATCGATTCCCCGGTTTGATAAATACCTTTAAATACGTCACCAATACGTTTGACATTCTCAGCGCTTAAATATTCGCGATAATCCAGATGTCGTAACTCCTCATTGGAATAACCCAGGACGTTTTGGAAGGCCTGGTTGGAAAAGAGAAAACGACCGCCGAGATCCACTTCGCAAAATCCGTCTTTCATCGATTCTAAAATGGAATGGTATTTCTCTTCATTTTCCTTTAAGGCCAGATCTTTTCGTTTCTCTTCAGTGATATCGATAATCAGTGCATACGTTCCCGAAAATCGGTTATAGCTGTCATAGTATGGGTGACCGGACACCAGCAGGTGTACGATTTTGCCATCCTTTACTTTGGCAGTAAGCTCATAGCGTGAACTTTCTCCCTTTTCCCTGCGTTTCAACGTTTCTTTTTCCATTATGGCGCTGTTTTCCTCATCCAGAAAATCATAGATATTTTTCCCTTGCAGCTCTTCCCGTTCATAACCCAGAATTTTGCACATGGAATTGTTAACATAGGAAAAAGTATCGTCTTCCCGTTGAATGGCCATGCCTTCATTCATTGATTCCACCAGCCGCTTATACCTTGCTTCACTGTCTTTCCAGAATCTGGTTGACAGCACACGATCCACTTCCAGCTTTCGGGCTTGTTTGATCATATATGTTGAGAGGGCAATAATCACCAGCAACGACCCCAGCAAAACAACCCGAAGTGTGCTTAGCACATCCTCTATTTGCTGGTTGACGTCATCAGGATAAAAACCGGTACCTATAATCCACCCCCAGGGATTGAACCCCTTTACAAAGGAAAGTTTTTGCCTGATCTGATCAATGTTATCCTGCCATTGCCATTGGTAACTCACATACCCCTGCCCGGACTTAAGCACTGTCGAAACAATTTCCCGGAACAGATGTACCCCGTTTTGATCTTTGTATTCATACAGGCCTTGCCCTTCAAGATCTTTACGGTAGGGATGCATGATCATCTTGTGTTGAAAATCATTGATCCAGAAATAGTCTTTTTGACCTGGCCCGAATTGAATGGCCCGAATATGGGAAATAGCTTTTAATTGTGCTTCCTCCAGGGTAAGTTCGCCTGCCTGCACTTTTTGCTCGTAACTGTTTAACAAGGACCACACGGCATTCGTCAGCTCGCGGATCATTTCTTTACGAGATTCAATCAGCTTGTCCTTGATGGTAGGAATAGCTAGAAAAAATGTAGACCCGACAAATAAAATGAGAGTTATCACAACTGGAAGCACCGTGCTCTGCAGCAAACTTCTCAGGTTGAATCGAGGTTGTTGAGGTGCTGTTGCGAAGTCTAGATTTTGGTTTTGCATAATATAACCGCTTGTTATTGGTGTAGTACCATAACCGTCTTTAGGGGATTTGTAAAATTATCCCTCCTGGGGAGGACAACCCAATAGAGGTACTTTCAGACTTGTGTAAAAGCTGCAGAATCAATTATTATGAAAATTATCCTAAAGATTGACCTCAAGAATCTCGATGTTTAAGAGAAGCGGTGTTTAGGATTTGATTATGAACAGGGTGAAGACAGTTTAATTATTTTAAGAGGCAGGCAATGAAAGTAATAAAGTACACCGAATCCGAATCTCAAGTTTTCGATGGAGACGCTGTTAAAGGTGTGACAGGCAGAATAGCCGTTGGTAAGGAAGATGGTGCAAATAATTTTTGCATGCGGGTGTTTGAAGTTGAAAAAGACGGATTTACACCCAGACATTCACACGATTGGGAGCATGAAATTTTCTTTCACCAAGGCGTCGGGGAAGTTTTTCTTAATGAAAAATGGGAATCGGTTTCTGCGGGTTCAGTAGCTTTCATTCCCGGAAACAAGGAGCACCAGATTAAAAACAAAGGCAACGAAAAACTGGTATTTGTCTGCCTGGTTCCCTCCGGAGCTCCGGAAATGTAGAGGAAGTTCTGCTGTTACTGTTGTTTGGCTCTCTCTTCCTGAATTTTATCGATGATTGTCGCCACAGTCGTGTCTATTGGCAACATCTCTTTTTCGAACCCTTCGCATGTTTCAAATTCGACACGATTCTCTTTTATATTTTTAGGAGACAGGATAATTCGGAAGAGAATACCATTTAAATCCTCACCATTAAAGGCAGATCCGGCTTTCTCATTGCATCATCAAACAGAACCTCACCTCCCGCAAAATGCAGTTCCCGATGAAAGCTTTCTGCCAATTCTCCCCCACCTTCCTTGTTCAGGTTTAAGGCACAGGTTCGGATCTCCCTCTCTGTCAGCCGATATTATCCAACTCTTCCCGGATAATCGATTCGATCTTGCGCGCAATCCTCCAACCAGGCACGAGTAACGAATAAAACCCGTTGAAAACAGGCCTGGCAAAGCCACCTCGTAGGAAAAAGATATGATTTTGTGTAGCCGCATCCCGCAGTCTTCCCCCAGTACGTTTATCAATCAGTGTTAAGAGTTTCATGATCTATTTATCCGCAACGGGTGCTTTACAAACAACATAGCAGATCCCCGTTTTGGAATCTGAAGTGATTCAATACATAGGTTGTCTTTTGAGTTATCAGCAATCGATACCTTCCATCAACATTTGACTGGCAGACTGAAATTATTGAATTTTTACAATCTCACAAATAATTGACAGGCAATTGATATATTTTAACTTTTAAAATTTATTTTAGTGGTGAAGACCTTAATTCGTTTTAGTTCAAAAATATTTGAATTAATCCGAAATAAGACTTCTTCTGTGTTACCAAAGAAATACACTCCAAATTTTTTTTTGGAGATTTCTTTTTTTATTCAGCTCATAATAGATCGGGTTTTTATTCACAAACCGACGGATCTGTTTTTGAATCGCTTTCTCCCCAAATCCCCCATAAAAAGGAGTAATCATGAATGGCATGAAACGCATTATGGCAGCCCTGCTGCTATCTATTGCCTTTTTTTCGCCCGGTTATGCCCAGATCCTGATCAATGAGATCGATGCAGATACCCCCTCATACGATCAATTGGAATTTATCGAATTGTTCGATGGAGGGACAGGTTACACGCCCCTTGATGGTCTTGTATTGGTGCTTTACAACGGAAGTAGCGATACAGTTTATCGGTCTTTTGATTTAAACGGATTTTCAACCAATGGTAATGGTTATTTTGTAATAGGAAGCGTCAGCGGTGCAGATGTTTGGGTTGATCCCGGTTCCAGTGGTTGGTTACAGAATGGAGCGGATGCCGTGGCACTTTACAATGATAACACTGCCAATTTTCCGGTAGGTGCGGTCCTTACCACTGCAAACCTGGTTGACGCTGTAGTCTACGACACCAATGATGCTGACGATACCGGATTACTCATTTTGCTTAATTCGGGGCAACCTCAATTGAATGAAGGTGGTGCCGGAGATAAAGACAATCATTCCAACCAACGCTGTTCAGGTGCTGCCAAAGAAACAGCAGGATTTGTTCAAGCCCTGTCTACCCCGGGTGCTGCAAATACCTGTCCTTCCGGGCCTGCTGCTTTAGTGATCAATGAAATCAATGCTGATCCGGACGCGACCAATGGCGATGCCAATGGAGATGGGACTGTTAATACAACTCAGGACGAGTTTGTGGAAATTGTGAATACCACCGATTCAGACATCGATATCTCAGGCTGGACGCTTGCTGACGCTGTTGGTGTAAGACACACATTCAGCGCCGGAACAATTGTCAAGGCTCAATGTGCAGTGGTCGTTTTTGGTGGTGGAACACCAACAGGAGAGTTTGGATTCACCATTGTGCAGACAGCAAGCAGCGGGACCCTGGGACTTAACAACAGCGGAGATACAATCACCCTGAATGACGGAGCAATCGATCAAGCTATTGCCAGTTATGGATCCCAAGGTGGAGACAACCAATCCCTGGTGTTGAATCCGGAACTTTCCGGCAGCAGTTACGTAAAACACTCTACCGTTGCAGCCACCCGGTTCTCCCCCGGAACGCTTACAAACGGATCAAACTTTGTAGGTTGCAGTGTTGTTGCTGATAGCTGTGGTGACCCTGCCACCTTGATTCATGAAATACAAGGAGCCGGCAGCGCAAGCCCGTTGGTTGGCTCTGTTCATTCGGTTGAAGCGGTGGTAGTTGGGGACTTTCAGGATACCAGCACCCAATTGAGCGGATTTTACCTTCAGGAAGAAGATCATGAAGTTGATGGTGATCCGGCGACATCTGAGGGAATCTTTGTTTATGATAACGGTTTCATGGATGTTGAGGTCGGTGATGTCGTCCGTGTCAAAGGTCAGGTTAAGGAGCATTACGAACTGACCGAACTGACATCTATCTCGAAGATGGAAGTCTGTGGCACCGGATCAACCACTGCCGTTACTGTGGCGTTCCCGGTAGCAAGCGCTGATTACTGGGAACAGGTTGAAGGCATGTTGATCACCATTCCCGAATCGCTATCTGTGATCGATACTTACAACCATGGATATCGTGGTGAAATCCATGTTGCTGCCGGTGGCAGGTTGGATATCCCCACAAACGTTGTTTCTCCGGGAGCCGATGCCAATGCCCTGCAACAGGCCAATGATTTAAGACGCGTTCAAATTGATGACGGCAGTTTTGTTTCCAACCCCTTACCGCTGCCGCCCTATATAGGTGATGATAATACACTCAGGCTTGGTGATACGGTATCTGCTCTCACCGGTGTCTTGAGCTATTCCTATGGTGAATATGAAATTCACCCAACCCAAACTGTCACCTTTGCCAGGGAAAACCCCAGGCCTTCCATTCCGGATGATGTTGGCGGAACACTCAGGGTTGCCAGTTTTAATGTCTTGAATTATTTCAATGGTGATGGTCTTGGTGGTGGTTTTCCAACTCCGAGAGGTGCGGATACACCGGAAGAGTTCAGCAGACAGCGTGATAAAATCATCAACGCTATTCATACCATGAACGCTGATATTGTCGGCCTGATGGAGATTGAAAACGATGCGGAACCACACAGTGCGATTGGGGATCTGGTCAACGGTTTGAATACCCTTGCCGGAGCAGGAACCTATGCCTTTATTGATACCGGTGTCATCGGAACGGACGCGATAAAAGTGGCTATGATTTATAAACCGGGCACGGTTACACCCGAAGGTGCCTTTGCTATTCTGGATTCCAGCGTAGATCCCGATTTTAACGACGATAAAAATCGTCCCGTTCTTCTGCAGGGCTTCAAAGAGAATGCCACTGGCAGTGTTGTCGCCGTCGCAGTGAATCATTTCAAATCCAAGGGATCTGATTGTGATGCTTTGGGTGATCCGGATACCGGTGACGGACAAGGCAACTGCAACCTTACTCGAACAGCAGCAGCCACGGCACTCGTTAACTGGCTGGCGACCGATCCCACGGGAATTGGTGAAAACAACTTCCTGATCATTGGAGATTTGAATGCTTATGCCAAGGAAGACCCGATTACCACTATTACCGATGCCGGTTATACCAATCTGCTGGCAGATGGTTACTCTTATGTCTTTAAAGGTCAGGCCGGATATCTGGATCATGCTCTGGCAAGCACGAATCTCGCAAGCCAGGTGTCCGGAGTAACGTTATGGCATATCAATGCTGATGAACCCAGAGCCTTGGACTACAACAATTATAACCAACCGGCTTTGTACAATCCGGATGCCTTCCGTTCTTCCGATCATGATCCCGTAATCATCGGTTTGAATTTATTGGCGGTTAATTCCTATTGCACCAAGCTGGGTGACAACCGCTCCAGGTTTTTACCGGATCTGGACCTGTTCCGTTTTTATGGTGACGAAAATGAAAAAGTGACCATTAGCCTTGTCGGAACAAGTGAAGTCGGACGAGCCAACCTGACTGTGGTCGATGGTATTAAAAGGATCCGGTTTTATGAAAAGGCAACAGGTGAATTGCCCAATGAACTAAGCCTGACCTTGCCTGCCACAGGGAAGTATTATATTGCTGTCAGTGAAAGATATCGACATGCCAGAGGAGCGGCATTTCAGGGAGATTATTGTCTTAACGTCAAAGCTTCCGCAAACACCGCCGACAGCCTTAAAGCATCAAAATGGGTTGAATAGGCACGGTTTCTTGGTTTGATTGGTGTGCAAATGACAGGGCGGCCCTACACGGCCGCCGACAGGATTTTTATCTGGTTGATGGGCAAAAGTTGCCCATCCTACAACAAATCGCTTAACAATTTCCGATAAATAAATGACCAAACCCGCAAAAAACAGGCTGTACCACAAGAACGAACCCGAACCATATGTTACAGCACACGCATTTCATCCCCATTGTTTATGATTCCGGATTAGCATTCTCAGCTTCCTGTTGTTCTCTCTCCAGACGTTTTGCCTCTGCTACGGCTCTTTCTTTGGCTATCAACATATCGTTCCAACGCTTTTCCAGGCCACTGAGGCTGTCCTTGCCTTTGAACTTTTTATAAAGCATGGTTAGCTGCGCATACACATTTTTATCCAGTTTCATTTCAAATGCCGTTTCAAGGAACTCGATAGCCTGTTGATACTTTTGCTGCTTGAGCATCATCTTGGCCTTGATAATCAGCGCTGTTCGCATTCTATCCTGTTCCTTTTCCTTTTCTGCATTTAAGATACCTTCGGCTTCTTCCAGGAGCATGTTGGACTTTTTTATACTGTTTAACTGCCTGTAAGCACTTGATGCCTTTTTTAAGGTCTCAGGAACCCTGAATACGGATAGTGCTTTTTCATATTGCTCCACAGCCGGGTGGTACTTCTTTTCAACCATCAGACTGTCTCCTTCCGAGACAAACGCATCATGTATCTTCTGAAGCTCGGCTTTCCCTGCTTCAGATTCCGGATCAATTTTCAGAACTTCACGAAAGGCATAAATCGCTTCCTCAATCAATTCCTGTTCCTTATAGATAGTTCCCATTTTTATCCAAAGATCCGGATCTTTAATTTCACTGGATGCTATAATGAAGAATTCTAACGCCTGTTTGAGCTTGTCTTGTTTGTAAAGTTGGTTTGCCTGATTGAGCAGCTCATACATGTTATAAATACCATTGGATTTCCGCAGAAGATCGGCAGTTTTTATCAGGTATTTAACAGATAAAAAGCTATTCTTGGCTTTCCTGTAGATCAATCCCAAATTGACGTTGTAGTAGCGGTTAAATTCATTTTCACCAAGGAACTGAATCAGGAGTTCTATGGCTTCTTTGCGTTGCCCTTTCTGGTCAAGGACAAGGGCTTGCAGCAGTCCTTTGGTAGGAATTGTTTTTTCGTCCAGATGCTGAAGGGCCTCCTTTGCGACATCAGCCTTTCCTTTTTCAATGGCGTAAATAGCAAGATTATAGCAATGTTTGATTCGGTTGTCGGCATCGTTGCTCATCTGCCGTTTAAATTCGTTGCAGATATCGCTTTCATCGATTTTTTCAGCGGCAAGTTTTATTTTTTCTATTTCCTGATCCAAAGCTCGTGCCTGGGGCAATCCGCCTTCTTCTGTAGCCTGATCCCGTTTTAACATTAATTCCTGAATTTTCTTTTTGGATACTTGTGCCTTGGAACGCCTGGCACTCTCAGTCATGGACTCCACAGGATCAGTGTTATTCATGTATCCCGGTATGACGTATCCTTTGATATTCCGGAATTGGTTTATTGCATTCATTGCTTTGTCATCATACAACTCCGATTTAACTTCGGCCGCGGCAAGATTGTAAAACGCCAGGGCGAAGTTTTTATCGATTTTCAATGCTGTCTGGTAGAGCGCTTTGGCTTGTTTAAAATCGCCGTTACGACGAGCATAGTTACCCAGTTTGTTAGCCAGTTCGCAATCGTCTTTTTTATGCTTCAACATGTTCAAACCGACCGCCAGCGCCGCTTCCAATTCACCGGAAGACGCCGCTTTGTCCAGTTCCTCCATCAATTTTGGATAGACTCCCTCAAAATCCAGTTCCATCGCTTTGCCAAACTCAACCATAGCCCCGTTGTACATTTTCTGAGCCAGCTGTTGGGCGCCGGCTTTGAGATGTTTCTCAACTCTTTCCTGAATTTTGACTTCTTTGCTTTGTAGGATATCTTTTAGCATCACTCGCTCTGGCTGGGCTTTTTTCAGGTTACAAATCGATAGACTGACATTGGTAACACCAAGGACACCTGGCAATGAAAATCTGCCCCAATTTCAGTGTCTCTTTACAATGTTAATACGGCATTAGTTTATCATATCAGGGAACAATATAACACAAGAACTTGATTTTTCACACCAATCTTCCTCCCCCGGACCTCAAGGGCCTAACTTACGATAACCAGCACCTCCAACTCATTTTTATTAAAATACTATACGACCGGCTTCAAGGTGCTGTAAAATAAGACTTGGATGAATGCAGCATTCAGACCCCAATAAAGGAGGAACATGCTGACTGGTGCTTATAAAAAATTTTACAAGGAACTCAAACAGTTCATTCCCAAAAAAGACATCATCACCAATCCATTATGGACCCTGGCTCACGGAACCGATGCAAGCTTTTACAGACTGATACCAAAAATAGTTGTCAATGTTCAAAACGAGTCACAGGTTATTCGATTATTAAAATGTGCCAAACTGCTGAAGCTTCCGGTAACGTTTCGTGCTGCAGGCACGAGTCTTTCCGGTCAATCAATAACAGATAGCATCCTGGTTCGTCTCGGGCCGGGCTGGCACCACCATCAAATCCTGCAACAGGGAGAGAAAATCAAACTGGAGCCCGGCATTATTGGAAGCCAAGCCAATAGGCTGCTTGTTTCGTATGGTAAAAAGATCGGTCCTGATCCCGCCTCGATAGATGCAGCAAAAATAGGCGGTATTCTGGCAAACAATGCAAGTGGAATGTGTTGCGGAGTAGCTCAAAACAGCTATCAAACCATCGATAGCATGCGAATTGTGTTTCTCGATGGCTCTGTTGTGGATACAGCTGATGAACAAAGCAAAAGACAATTCCAACAGGATCACCCGGAATTTTTGGAAAAACTGACTTCACTTCGCCGGCAGGTAGTTTCCAATTCAACGCTTAAAGAAACCATTCAGCACAAATATAAAATCAAAAACACCACCGGATACAGTCTCAATGCCCTGGTGGATTTTGAAGATCCATTTGAGATCTTGCAGCATCTGATGATTGGTTCGGAAGGCACCCTGGGGTTTATCTCCGAGGTGGTTTATAAAACAGTCACCGAACATGCCCACAAAGCCAGTGCCTTAATCATGTTTCCGGACATGAAAACTGCCTGTGATGCTATTCCAATTCTGAAAAAAGAAGACGTCGCAGCGGCGGAATTAATGGATCGGGCCAGCCTGCGCTCCGTAGAAGATAAACAAGGGATGCCGGAATATCTGAAAACCCTTGCCCCCGAAGTAACCGCCCTGTTGGTGGAAACCAGGGCCGGCAACCAAAACGATCTTAACCAGCAGATTAAATCGATCATCAAGGCCTTAGGCAGCCTCCAAACAGTTCAAGCCATTCAGTTTACCGATCAGCCAAGTGAGTTTTCCGTACTCTGGAATATTCGCAAAGGCTTGTTTCCGGCAGTAGGAGCCGTCCGTGAAACCGGCACCACGGTAATTATTGAAGACGTAGCCTTTCCCATCGAACAGCTGGCTAACGCTGCATTGGATCTGCAGAAATTGTTTGTAAAATTTGACTATACCGAGGCAATTATCTTTGGACATGCCCTGGAAGGAAATCTTCATTTTGTTTTTACCCAGGATTTCTCCCTGGAAAAAGAAGTTAACCGGTATCGAGACTTTATGGCTGATGTTGTCAAGCTGGTTGTGGAGCAATACCATGGATCTTTGAAAGCAGAACATGGCACTGGCAGGAATATGGCACCATTTGTTGAAAAAGAATGGGGGACTGCGGCCTTCAACTTAATGAAAGAGATCAAAAACCTATTTGATCCTGAAAACCTTCTCAACCCGGGCGTGATTTTAAATGACGACCAGGAAGCCCATCTTAAAGATCTAAAACCCCTTCCAGCGACCAATAACATTGTTGATACCTGTATTGAATGCGGATTCTGTGAACCGGTCTGTCCCTCCAAAGATTTGAGTTTTACCCCTCGTCATCGCATTGTGGGTCGAAGAGAAATCAGCAGACTGTCAACTTTAAATAACCATTCCGGGCAATTACAGCAACTCGTGCAATCCTATCAATACCCCGGAGTGGATACCTGTGCAACGGACGGATTGTGTGGCACCCGATGTCCTGTAGGCATCGATACAGGCAAACTGGTCAAACAATTGAGACAGGAAGCAAACAGTGATTTTGCAGGAAAAATAGCACAGTGGACCAATAGCAGGTTTTCCACCATCACCAGGACCGCCAGCGTTTCTCTCAGCGTGTTAAAATTAACGCAGAAGTCGTTAGGCTCCGGGTTTGTGGGAAGCATCGCCAAACTGGCCAGGTTGCTGACCGTTAACAAGCTACCGGCCTGGAATCGGCGAATGCCGGGTGGTGTACCAAAAATCAAGAGATCCAAACAAACAGCCACCAATCAACTTCAGGTTGTGTACTTTCCCAGTTGTGCCAGCCGTACCATGGACGTTGACAAACCTAAAACGGTTAATGGAAAAGCCCTGCCACAACTCACCATGTCGCTCTTAAACAAAGCGAACTATGATGTGGTGCTGCCGGAAAATCTTGATAGTCTATGTTGCGGCCAGGTTTACGAATCCAAAGGTTTTTTAGAGTTGGCAGACAGAAAAAGAGCCGAATTAATCAATCATCTGAATGACGTTTCGCAAGGAGGGGCGCTGCCCATCTTGTTCGATACCAGCCCCTGCTTGTTCAGGGTCAGGGAGGATTCCGAATGTTCTCTTCAGTTGTATGAACCCTTGGAGTTTGTGTTGTCGTTTTTGGTCGACCGTCTAACATTCAGGCAATTGGATAAAAATATCGCGCTGCACCTGACCTGCTCATCCAGAAAAATGGGATTGGAAAACGAATTGGTTCAATTGGCAAACCTGTGCGCCGACAAAGTCGTAGTGCCGGAGGAAGTTTATTGCTGTGGATTCGCGGGTGATCGAGGCTTCAACTTCCCGGAATTAAATGAAAGTGCCCTTAATAGACTGGCAGACCAGGTAAAAGATTGCGACGAAGGATATTCCACCAGCGTGACCTGTGAGATAGGACTCGCACTGCATGGCAAGATCCCATACCGCTCCATTCTTTACCTGGTGAATGAGGCGAGCGTTTCAAAGGACTAAGGGAGCAGTAGGCATTTCTAACGGAAGGGAGGGGCTACTTCAATGTCATTGAAATAAGGAGATTGGGACTGACTGTTATCCTGAACGAATGTGAAGGATCTGTCAGAGCCCCTGAGAGATTCTTCATTCTTGCTGCAAGTTTCGCAATTCAGTGTTCAGAATGATATCCTGGCCAGTTTCCCTTAACTTAACTACATCGGGCTCTACCATTTTAATTTCTTCCTAGACTTTGCCAGGTCAACCTAAAACTCCATGGCATTTCTTCGATTTTTTCCCACTGCCGCACCAACAAGGATCATTTCGACCGGGTAATGTTGGTTTTTTCTGAACACCATCAAGGTAAAACCACTGACCGCGCTCCTTACTAAAGAGGGATCGCTCCTGCATGGCACCCAGTTTATCTTTTTTGAAAATCGCCAGGAATTCAACTTCTCCTTGAAGGTCTGACGACTCTCCCTCAACAGTATTCAGGATTGAAAGCGACAGCCAGTCGCATGATTCGGCTGTTTTTAATAAACTCTCTCTATTGATCTCATGCCTTCGGGATGGATGCCAGGTAGCAATCAGGTAATCGATCTCTCTTTTGCAAAAAGCTGAATACCGGGATCTCATCAGTTGTTGGGCAGTCTGGGCAGCAGATTTGCCGCAAATCAGCGGTTCACAACATTCCGAATAATTCTTTTTGCTGCCGCAGGGACAGGCTAATTCATCAGTCATTAATGGCTTTTAAAAAAATCGTTTCAAGCAAACTCTCCCAGTTTACGCTGAACAAATCAAATTAGTTAAATATGCACCACAGAGCTTTCAGTGGCCATGTAACAAACAACCTAATTCATCATTGCAGTTTTTTGTTGAAAACAAGCTTACGAAGGAGTACATTTGTTCCATATTTTTAGATAAACTATATTATTTCAATAATATTAGTGACAAAACAAAAATGTTAAAATTTGGATTTTCAGGCAAATCCACGATGATCATAGACATAGCGAGATGGATTACTCGATATTTGTACCTGATTCTCACTGCAATTGGAACTCTTTTACTATCGATAAGCTGCTCTTATATAAAAGGTTTTGATTTCACTTTAAAATGGCACTCGTCAATTGGGATATTTGAACATTTTGAACTCATTGTTATTAATCCATTTACTTGGATTTTCATAGGGGTAATTATTCTAATAGTTGGTTTAATCGGTGCATATCAAGACAATAAGGAATTACTGAGAAGCAACAACGAGTTAAAATCAGAAAATGCTAAATATCAGGATTTAAAGAGATTCTATCGATCAGCGATTGAGGATCAGTACTCTCTTGAAATCAAACTGGCAGGCCTACACAAAGACAATGTAAGAACTTGGTTGAAAGGTATATTTAAGCAACTTGAATTGACAACAAATGTAAGAGTAACAATCTATTATGAGTTTGAAGATGCATTTATGCTGCTCGCTCGATATTCAAAAAATCCCAATATATCGAAGTTGCACAGGTTGAAATTTCAATTTGATGAAGGTGTTATCAGTAAGACTTGGGAACACATGGAATACATTAATCTTGATATTCCCGATTTTAAATCCAATCCAGACGGTTACTATGACGCCAAGCAACAAGAATTTGCCTATCATAAATCATTTCTCGACAGGCTCAACATGAAAAGTTGCGATTTTTTTGGAATGGCTATTTTAGATGCGGATCAAAGTGTCGGGGTAATACTGTTTGAAAGCAATGCAAAAGGAAATTTAACCAAAGAAAAAATTGCAGAAATTAAAAGGTTTTGTGAACCATACCAAAGTTACCTTGCAGGCTTTATTAGAGAAGCCGTAAAATATGAAAAACAATTGAGAAATAGATCCACAAAATATTCTGATGTTGATATTAACATACTTAGAGAATATGGAGGAAAAGATGGAAAATCTTAAAGATATAGTAGCATATATTTGTTCTAACTATCCATATAAAGATGATTTATCAAAGACTAAACTGACCAAACTGGTTTATCTAGCAGATTGGTTTTCAGCACTCATAAATGAAAAGCAACTATCGAATATCAAATGGTTGTTTAACCATTATGGCCCTTATGTTGAGGATGTAATTGATATTGCGAAAAGTGATTCTGATTTCGATGTTATTCCAACCCAAACGATTTTTGGAACCAGTAAGGAAAACATTTCATACAAAGGCTATTCAGGTATGACAGATTTGTCTCCTGAGACATCTAAAATTCTTGACATTGTTATTGATAAAACAAAAGACATGTATTTTAATGACTTCATTTCTTTTGTTTATTCTACATACCCGGTTGCAAGCAAAGAAAGATACTCCTACCTTAACTTGGTTGAATTAGCTAATGAGTATAAAAAACTAAATGGTGGATTACTCTGAATTCACGTCTGAAATTAATCTATTCATTGCCAGATTTGTTGATTGAAAATCATAAGATTTCCTACCCCGTCCGTTCCACTAAACTGAGAATATCGGCTACCAACTGAAAATCGGTAATTGTTTTCAATGTTTCTTTAATAATTCTCCCAGAACATCGTAGTTTAATTCTCAATAACCTTATCAAATATTTTATCCTTAATATCCCAAGGAAGAAGTTCAATTAGTCATAATACAGCTCTTCAGACCATACGCACTTTCCAATCAGTATTGATCGTTTGCCTTTGATTTTTTTTGTTGCCGAGCTGTGGGAAATAGCCCATCCTTTCCAGAGAGTTGCAAACATCAAACGTCAGATTCAACCTTTTTGGTCCT
>JAKSDL010000066.1 GCA_022360105.1 Pseudomonadota bacterium | reverse complement strand
GATCCTGCTGGTGTTTACCGGCTACAAACCAAAACTCCATGATTTAGATAAGTTGAACAAGCTGGTGATTAATCAGCACCGTTCCTTTGTATCAATTTTTCCCCAATCCACAGAAGAGGAAAAACAGAACTTTATCCTTCTAAAACGGGCTTATATCGATTCCAGGTATGACATGGACAACTTCCACATTAGCAAAGAGCAGTTGGAGTGGCTGGCTGAACGAGTCGAGAAACTCAAAGAGTTAACTCACAAAAACTGCCAGGACGAAATCAAGAGCTTTTTGCAACTGTAGACATTGTATCAATCGATGATTGCCGACTTCTGTGGCTCAGACAATGCTTATTCAACTAACTGTAGATTTTCTGTTTTCAAAAGAGGTCACGATACTGTTCCTGACATGAACAACTACATCACAAAAAAGTCAGGATGCGGATGGCCTTCAATGTGTGAGCAAGAAAAGTGCGAAACGAATTGTATTGCTCTGAAAGAAAAATGTTTGGGTATTATAACTATTCGAAATGAGACAAGTCCCCGTTGTTGGTTAATTGATGCAAACTGGGATGGGGAATCCACCTATATTTGGCGATCTGATTCGATTGTCTGGAAAAAGAACTGTAAATAGTGCATCAAAAAATTCCTCTCAACCGAACCCTCCGGTTGACATGCATTGCGACCGGTTAGGGTCCGGTTCCTATTCGCATCCTGCAGCAATTACTTCCGGACACCCAAAAATGTTTCAACAATCCCGGATTTGAATCGAAAAAGCTAATCAAGTGAGGACCTTCAATGGATATTGTTTTTGGGGATAAATCCCATCTGCATGAGATTACGAAAATATTCAATCACTACATCGAAACCTCCAACGCAAGGTTCGAGGAAGTTCCCATGAGCTATGAAAATCGACTCAGGTGGTTTGAGCAGTTTAGTCCGGAAAGTAAATATCAAATCTATGTGGCTTTGGAAAACAACAGTGTTTTGGGTTTTGCTTGTTCGCAGCGGTATCGCCCGGATCTTGCGTTTTCAGATACTGTTGAAGTGACCATTTATCTACATGAGCAACTAACGGGGCGAGGTATCGGGTCTGCACTATACGGACGTTTGTTACCGGCGCTGCCGATTCAAGGTGTTCACGGGGCTTTGACAGGTATTGCCCTGCCAAATGAAGCCTCGGTCAATTTGCACAAACGGTTTGGATTCAGGGAAATCGGTGTATTTAACGAATATGCAAAAAAGCATGGTAATTACATCAGCTCAATCTGGCTGGAAAAGCTGTTTGATTAAACGGATTTAAATGACGGGCTGCAAACGACGTATAAAGAAACTTGAGTTCTTATTGCTTCTTCGACCCTTATCTTCCAGATGATTTTGGTGAGAACGCTTAAAATAACAGTCGATTTCCATTCCCGGGGTTTACTGTTTGCGTTCAAAAAGGTCATTTTAAATAGATAGAAAAAACCGGTTGTGGAACGTCCCGTGACCGTTGTTTAATCATTTAAGCGGATAGAGCGGCTGATAAGATGGCGTTAGAAATTCAATACAATCCTCCCCGCGTAAAAGCAGGTTTCACTGCCGGCTGGAATAACTGGAAGTGGCAATTGAGATCCAGATTTACAGGGATCGAGGAGTTTTTTGATTATTTGGGAAAGGATATGGCTGAGTTCGAGCAATTCACAGGCAAAATCCCTTTCGCAGTGACGCCTTTTTATGCATCCCTGATCAAGCAATCCGAACATTCGGAAAAGCTCTTGAAAACCGTCGTTCCTGATTCAAAGGAATTGGAACTGTCTCCCCATGAAATGCATGACCCTTTGCGGGAGGGGGAGCAATCTCCCTGTTCGACAATTGTTCATCGTTACCCGGATCGGGTGCTATTCCTGGTGACCAACAATTGTGCGACCTACTGTCGCTATTGTACTCGGTCCCGGATGACGGGGTTGAAACCATTCAACGCCGGCAAATCGGAACTCCAAGCCGGTATCGACTATATTTCCCAAAATAAGCAGACCAGGGAAGTGATTATCAGCGGAGGTGATCCTTTGTTTCTTGACGATAAGAAACTGGAATGGATCATTTCAGCACTTCATGGAATTGAGCATATACAGCTCATTCGCATTGGAACGAAGGTCCCGGTAGTTCTTCCACAGCGGGTGAATGATAACTTACTTGGTCTCTTAAAAAAATACCCTCCGATTTACATTAATCTGCACGTGATACATCCCGATGAGTTGGTCCCTGAAACGGAAGAGGCAATTTCAAAGTTGGTAAATGCCGGGTGTGTATTGGCCTCCCAGACGGTTCTTTTAAAAGGTGTGAATGATGATATCGATACCCTGCAAAGTTTAATGGAAAAGCTACTCAGGAATCGTGTCAGGCCTTATGCCTTGTTCAATTGTGATTTGGTAACAGGGGCTTCTCATTTCAGAACGGATATCAACGTTGGGTTGGATTTGGTGGAACAATTGCGCAAAAGGTCCTCCGGTTTGGCTGTCCCCACATATATCGTTGATCCACCCGGGGGTAAAGTCTCTCTCCATCCTTCCAATCTTTTGGAAGATACAGAAGACGGTTACGTCCTCAAGAACTGGGCAGGGCAGTTGGTGAATTATCCCAAGTAGATTTGAGCTTGTTGGGGCAGCTGACAGACTTCGGTTCAAGCCCCATAAGCGCTAAACTGTTTTTCATGCTTTTGTAGCCCCGTTAGGGGTGAAGTATTAAAGCACACCGGCTATAATGCCCTTCCCCTTCGGGGAAAACTGGGTCACCAAATGCTGAGTCCTTT
>JAKSDL010000427.1 GCA_022360105.1 Pseudomonadota bacterium | reverse complement strand
TTGATCGGTTTAAAACCATCATTCGGGAGTTTTCCCTACGATCAGCCGGATGAATCGCAATCAATGTATCGGGTAGTTGGTAGTGATAGTCAGATTTTAAAAGCGGCATGCTGGATTTTGGGAGATGCTGGAATGAACGAGTCGGCTTTTATATCAAGCAAAAAAGATCAACAATATAATCAATTCGCCCGGCAGATTACCGGGCATTAGCTAAAAGTCCCGGGCATGTCCCAGGTAAGCCAGCGGTGTTAGCTGCTTTAGGTCAGCCTTAACCGAGTCTGGCAATTCCAGGGAATCAATAAATTTACTCATAATTTTTTGATCCACTTTCTTTCCCCTGGTCAGTCCCTTTAACTTCTCATATGGCTCCGGAATATCATATCTGCGCATCACGGTTTGAAAAGCTTCACCTAGAAGCAGCCAGGCATCTTCCAGCTCCAATTTCAGTTTTTCCTGATTAACGGCCAGTTTGCTCATGCCCTTTAGAGTTGCCTTGTAGGCAATTAAGGAATAACCAAATCCAACTCCTGTGTTCCTCAAAACCGTGCTGTCGGAAAGATCCCTCTGCCAGCGGGAGACAGGAAGCTTGGCCGCCAAATGTTCGAAGACTGCATTGGCGATACCCAGATTCCCTTCCGAATTTTCAAAGTCAATCGGGTTTATTTTATGAGGCATGGTGCTGCTTCCGACCTGGTCTTTCACCGGAATCTGGGTAAACGCTTCCCAGGCGATATAAGACCAGATATCCCTGTTGAAGTCCAGCAATATTGTGTTAAACCGCACGAACTGATGGAAGATTTCCGCCATGTAATCATGAGGTTCTATTTGCGTGGTATAAGGATTATAGGCCAACCCGAGCGACTCCACAAACTTTTTGGCAAAGGTACGCCAATCGATTTCGGGATAGCTGACCAGGTGGGCGTTGAAATTGCCAACCGCGCCGTTGATTTTCCCCAGGACAGGCTGTTGCTTCAGTTGTTTAAGCTGTCGCTCAAAACGCCTGGCTACGTTGTAAAACTCCTTGCCCATGGTAGTCGGAGAGGCCGGCTGTCCATGAGTTCTCGCCATCATAGGTATGTCTCGATACTCTTCAGCTTTTTTGTCGATCTCATTTACTAGTTTTTCACAAGCCGGGAACATGACATCATCCAGCGTCTTTCTAAGCATCAGTCCATAAGCCAGGTTATTGATATCCTCGCTGGTGCAAGCGAAATGGACCATAGAGGAAAAGCTTTCCTGATTCAAGCGCTTTAAATGTTCATTAATATAGTATTCAACGGCCTTGACATCGTGATTGGTAACCGCTTCTATCTCTTTGACTCTGAGGGCATCTTCTGCGGTCAGGTTCTGATAGATGTCTCTCAAGGCTTGAACTGTCTCTGCACTGAATGGTTTGAGACAATCCAGCTCAGGTAACTGGGACAGGGCAATGAGCCATTCCACTTCCACCTGGGTGCGAAATTTTATTAGGGCATACTCACTGCCGTAGTCGTTTAGTTGATCCACTTTGTTATGATATCTCCCATCCAGGGGAGAAATTGCTTGAATTTCGTATAGTTGTTTCATTATGGTTTACATTGACGTTGATAGGGCAGGTAGGGTTTTTCAGGGCTGTGCCGCTGTGTTTGGATAATAATTTTAACCATTCAAATTTAAGATAAGCAAGCGCCAAAGCTTGCAAAATTCCTAATCCAATATTAGATTTAATTTCCTGCTGATTGACGTCAGGTCGACAAGCGTGAAAATGGCGCGAGATCCATATTTTTCGCGAACTGATCACGGGTGATGACGAGATAATCTAACATACTGAAAATAATCATAATTAACACCTGAATGATGCGGGGATTCCAGAATCCAGGACTTGATCGGCAGGTTTTTTTTTAATTTTTCATTGCCTAATTCAGATTTTTTCGATAAAGATTCCGTCGAAACTTGAATTTTTGGTAAACTTTTTAATTCACTGATTTTTGGAGAATAAAGCGCATGAGCAATAATTTGACAAAAGCGGGATTGGTAGCAGCAGCAGCAGAAGAGGCAGGAACCACTAAAGCGGCTACGGAAAGAGTATTAAATGCAGTATTGAATGCAATTCAGGGTGGTTTGGTTGGTGGTAAGCCAATTACTTTGGTAGGTTTTGGAACATTTTCTGTGGGTGCTCGACAAGCACGTAAAGGTAGAAATCCTCAAACGGGTCAGGAAATTCAGATTCCAGCAGCGAAAGTGGTGAAGTTTAAACCAGGTAAGGCGTTGAAAGAAGCCGTTAACAAGTAAACAAAGACTATTGCTTAAATTAAGTTAAGTGTAAGTAAAAAGAGAGTTAGACTACTTCGTATAGGTCGGTTTCAAACCGACCTATACGAAGTAGTGAATCAACAAGCCATCCATTCAGCAAAAAGTCCGACATCCCTTCCCAGTCCAGACCAATCAATAATTAACAGATGTTTTATTAATGCAATTGCAGCGAAAATTAACTGATTTGTATGAAAAGCTCTTAAAATCATATGGATACCAGGGTTGGTGGCCCCTCTATTTTTCTATACCTTCTGGGGCGACAAATGGTTATTTTAAAAAAGGGTGCCATCCGCGTGATTATAATTTTCCCCAAAATTCTGCCCAAAAACTGGAAATTTGCCTGGGTGCCATCCTAACCCAAAACACCAAATGGCAGAATGTCGTGCCAGCACTGCGCGAACTCAAGACTTCGAACCTGTTTTCTTTAACAGCATTACGAAAGGCAAATTCTGAACAAATAGCTGTGGCAATTAAAAGTGCCGGATATTATAATCAAAAATCTCAAACTATTAAACGTCTGGTCAACTTTCTGCGAACGCATTCTTTTGTAAAACTTAAGGACGAGAGCACACCGGTTGTCAGAGAAAAATTACTTGCCATTAAGGGAATTGGTCCCGAAACTGCTGATTGCATTCTGCTGTATGCCCTCGACAAAACCAGTTTTGTGATCGATGCATACACAACAAGAATTTGCATGCAGCTGGGCATAATCGATAAAAAAATGTCGTATGACGAACTAAAGTATCTTTTTGAATCCTCACTGGAAAAGAAAAAGGAACTTTTTCAGGAATATCACGCCTTACTGGTTTGCCATGGAAAAATGTATTATAGTAGAAAACCATATGGAGTGAGTGATCCGCTGATTAATTTTGAATGACTAATAACGGGGTTGAACTTGAGCTTAGATATGGAGCGCTTTACGCGCCTGGGAGAAGAATCGATTTATGCGGCGCATCGTATTGTCTCTGAAAGTCAACAGCAGAGAATGGAGGCAGAGCATCTGCTTCTTGCTCTGTTGAGCCAAAATGAAGGGATTGTCGCGCAAATACTGGAAAAAGTGGGGGATGCGATTCAGGCTTTGGAGGCAGATCTGGAGGATCATATTCACACTCTTGCCAAGAGCCGTACTGCCGGTTCGGAAGTTTACCTTTCCCACAGCTGTGAACAAATCATTAAAAAAGCTGAAATGGAAGCTGAACAGCTGAAAGATGATTATTTAAATCCCGAACATCTTCT
Source organism: Pseudomonadota bacterium (assembly GCA_022360105.1). The sequence continues at coordinate 12,504 of JAKSDL010000427.1, read as the reverse complement.
TTTGGGGGTTATAGCCCATACCGGAACCAAGGCATCCAGTTTGCTGCGCAGGGCGGGTGTCACTTACAAAATGGTTGAATCGGAGATTCGCAGGCATCGAGAAGGAAAGAGAATTACCACCAGGGGGGAGCCGGTTGAAGAATCGATGGTTAGCGAATACTGCCAGAATCTGGTTGAATTTGCACAAAATAATAAGTTTGATCCGGTGATAGGAAGGGATGAGGAAATACGTCGCGTCATCCAGGTTCTTTCAAGAAGAACGAAAAACAATCCTGTCCTGATCGGAGAACCGGGAGTGGGGAAAACAGCGATCATAGAAGGACTGGCCCAGCGAATTTACCACGAAGATGTACCGGAAACCTTGAAAAAAAGCAACCTGTTGTCGATGGATCTCGCAGCCATGGTTGCTGGAGCAAAATATCGCGGAGAGTTTGAAGATCGGTTAAAGAAGCTGCTCCGTGAACTGGAGGAATCAGAGGAAAGCAATATTCTCTTCATTGATGAACTCCACACCCTGGTGGGTGCCGGGGCGTCCGAGGGCGCACTGGATGCATCCAACATGCTGAAACCGGCGTTGGCGAGGGGGTTTCTTCACTGTGTGGGGGCTACAACGATTAAGGAGTATAAGAAATACATTGAGAAAGACCCGGCTTTGGAAAGGCGGTTTCAGCAAATAACCATCGGAGAGCCCAATATCGATGATTGTGTGGGTATTCTTCGTGGGCTAAAGGGTAAATATGAGGTTCACCATGGAGTCCGTATTAAGGATTCCGCTATTATGGCTGCTGCGAAACTGGCCGATCGTTATATTACCGACCGCTATCTTCCGGACAAGGCGATCGATTTGATCGATGAGGCAGCTTCATCCATTCGTATTGAAATCGATTCCAGACCCACGGCGATCGATAAAAATGACAGACGGATCATGCAGCTTGAAATCGAAAAAAAGGGGCTGGAAAAGGAAGATGAAAGCGAAGTCGCACCACGTTTGAAAACGATTGAAAGTGAATTGAAGGATCTGCGAAAAGAAAACAAACGTTTAAAAGCCCAGTGGCATAAAGAACGAGATGAAATCCAGAGAGTTCGTTCGCTGAAAGAGGAGATTGAAGTCGCTCAACAACAGGAAATAGAAGCTCAACGATCCGGGAATCTGGAACTGGCAGCTAAACTGAGATATGGCACCCTGGATAATCTAATGCGCGAACTACAGGATGCAAACAAACCGATGGGATCACATGGTCAGGGACGGCTTTTAAAAGAGGAAATTGATGAAGAAGATATCGCCGGGGTGGTTTCTAAATGGACCGGCATTCCCGTGTCTAAAATGCTGGCGGAAGAACAGAAGAAACTGCTCAATATGGAAAAAACGCTGGCCGAAAAGGTGGTTGGGCAAAGTCAGGCCCTGATTGCTGTCTCCAACTCTATTCGAAGGGCAAGAACCGGGATTCAGGACCCTAACAGACCCCTTGGATCGTTTATCTTTATGGGACCAACAGGAGTCGGTAAAACGGAACTGGCTAAAATCCTGGCATCTTTTCTCTTTGACGACGAAAAAGCCATGATCAGACTGGATATGTCCGAATACATGGAAAAACATACCGTTTCCAGGTTATTGGGAGCACCTCCCGGATACACCGGGTTTGAGGAAGGTGGAATCTTGACCGATGCCGTGCATCGCAAACCATATTCCGTGATTTTATTCGATGAAATAGAAAAAGGTCACCCGGAGGTCTTTAATATCCTGCTGCAAATTCTGGATGATGGTGTTCTCACCGATTCCCGTGGGTACAAAGTGGATTTTAAAAACACCATTATTATACTGACCACCAACCTGGGAAGCGAAATAGTTTTAAAAGTTCAAGCCGAGAAGAAGAAAGTTAACAAGGCGATGGCACGCAAAATTCTTCTGACCAAGTTTCGGCCGGAATTTCTGAACAGGCTTGATGAGATTATTGTGTTTTCAGCCTTGAATGTGCAACATCTGGAGCAGTTGGTTGATATTCAGATCGATCGACTGGTTAACCGATTGATGAGTAACAACAACACCCAGATTAAAATCACAAGTGACGTTCGTAGTCATCTCGCTAAAGAAGGATATGACCCGGAATTCGGAGCCAGGCCTCTGAAGAGAATATTGCAAAGGGAGCTGGAGGACGTGCTTGCCTATAAAATCCTGGACGGAACCATTAAGCATGGTGATTACATCGAAGTGAGACTGCAAGAAAACCGTCTAAGCTTTCACCGAATCAAATCTGCGGAAACAGCATAATTAAAGATTCTCTTCCTCCGACAGAACAAGGGACTCAATAGAACTGTCTTCGTACACCAGGAAGTGGTGTACTTGTCCGGGCTGAAGCTTGACGAAAAGACCATCTCTTTTAATTTGAGCAGATGAATAAGTATAGCACTCCCTGTCTCCATTGAGATCCTGAAACCTGTAGTCACAGTCTATTTCTAGATCTATGATGGATTCCAGATTGATGTGGTGCCAAATCTCCCTATCACCCTCGTTACCAACAATCAATTCAGCATTGATTAAGCCCGCAATCGATTCCTTGAGTGGAAGAATCTGCCATTTTGAATGGTTGTCAAGATATATAATTTGGCGGCCCAGGGGTATAGAGCGCAAGATGGTAAGTCCGGGTTCCTGCAGAGAAGTAACATCAAGGTTGTGAAAATAATCGAACTTTTGATAGGTTCTTCTGCCTGCAATCGCGAGAGCTTGTTTAATCAACAGATCTTCGTTGATTGTTTCGATTGGTGGAGAAAAATAACTCCAGTTTCTCCAGCCGTTCCCGATTTTACCGGAAGTACCGGGTTTAACATTGATGTTGTTCTCGATGGTGGACGATCGATATTGAGGCGAAAGCAACGAGATTAAGCCGGGAAGGGTAAAAACGACGTCGTCGCTCTTTGAGCCTCTGCATAATCTGGAAAAAACCTCAATCCAGAAGTCTTCCGGGCAATTTTCCAGCTGTAATGGTATATCTTTTTGAATAAACGGCAAGCCGAGCACCCTGCGGCAAAACTCCAATATTCTTTGGGGAGCTTCAAAATCATCAAAATAGCCTTTTTTGTTAAGGAGATACTGCAACAATGTTGAGGTATCGTGAGTTTCCACCATCATTAATGTTGACTGGCTATAACTGGATAAGGGTATAAGCCGATCGTTCTCGGCTTCCCAGCGGGGTATGGCCATAGCTCTAACCGTGCCGTTGATATGCTTGAAATAGTCAATGGCTTCCCGGGTTGCTCTTACCCTTGCTGCATCGCCGGCAACCTCTCCCCTGATCTCCAGGCCGGCCCTGTCAATAATATCCAGAAACCAGATGAGATTTTCCACCCGTTTTTCATGGTCCTCTGTTAAAAACCTTCCATGGGGATAAACACTATCCATGGGAATTTCCAAAGGAACCACATACTGACCGCACCAACCCACCATGTGGTCAAGAAAAACTCCATCGCCAAGACGTGCCAGCCAACGCATTTTTTCGGACAAGTATTCCTGCAATCCTGTCGAGCGTTCTTTGTAAACGGCAACCCCCCAAGCCTGCTCGGGATATCCATGCTCCGGTTCGGGGGAACATCCGACCTGGATGCCTGGCTCAAAAACCTCCGGATGAAAATATACATCGGCGCTATCAAACTCGACACCAAATGGCAGATTTACAATCAGTCCAATACTCAAATCCCTAAGTTTCTTATGAATAGCCGTTCTTTGCAGATAGCATAAGAATTGCTCATAACGATAATATCCTATCAGATCTTCATGGTGTATTTTGAATTGAAGAGCTTCATACGCTGATAAATCACGATAATCCTGCTTTTGAAGCTGATTGTTTTCTCCTTTTAGTACTTCATACAAGGCATAGTGATCCAACCAGTAGGCTGCGGTTTCACAAAAGTTTTGGTATTCGGTCTGTCGGTCTTCAGAAAGATTTTCTTTAAATAGTTCGTAACAATGCTGCAAGACCCAGGGAACGATAGTTCTTTTCAAGGTATAGCTGACTGTTCGATTGTCCCTGTATAATTGCTGATTGGTATTGTGCAGATCCTCCAGGTGCCTGCGGAAGCCAGGGTCGAATTCAAGCTCGGGAATTTCAAACAGGTTTAATTCGTCGGTGGTTAAAGCAAATCCGTTATTCAACGAGAATGGACTGGCAATCGTTGGATTTCTGGAGCCATTAGGCAGATCGTAAATATCCCCGTGTATACCATTGGCAACCATAATTTCAGCCAAGTGTCCCAAACCGTTAACAGTACCTGTACCAAGTAGTTTCCCTTCTTTACTATTGATTTGTGACGTTGATACTAAAAGATTCAGCTTCATACGAGTCCTTAATGGTAAGATCATAAATTGATTGTATTGTCTATTCTGTCGCAGATAATAACTTATCTTGGATTGAAGTACAATTGTCCGAATGTGATTGGTTGGAATAGCAAGACGAAAGTGTTTACAAAAAATTCAATAAGACAAAAACAAAATAACCGGCAATGAGAGGATGATAGAACAGCAGCAAAGGCAGTTGTTCCAGTAAAACAGGTTGCAGATTGATTGAAATTTGTAGTATGTTTAAATAATTACAAGTGCACGGCGATGGCTGGATTCGTTACATCGGCGTCTATCAATCACTTGATAAGTCGGTTTGTCGATCTGCAAAGCCTGTTGTTTACGATTCAAAAATGATGAAACAAAACCATGAGCAGATAGATTTTGTTGGATAAGATTGTTGATGATGAACAAGATTGATCCTATCTTTACCTTTGTATTTAAACAATTTTAATGTTTTGCACTTGACAGTTTCGCCAAGGTCGTTTTTATTTCAATATCTTTAGGTTACGTTTTCAAATATCAATATCTAATTCCCAGCAAAGGCCTGAATGACTTCTGTAGTAATTGTCGAATCACCAACAAAAGCAAGAACCATCAAAGATTTTCTTCCAAAAGGCTATAAAGTCGTGGCTTCCATGGGTCATGTCCGTGACTTACCACAATCTGCAGCCGAAATACCTGAAAAAGTTAAAAAAGAATCTTGGTCTCAACTGGGCGTCAATGTAACTAAAAACTTTGAGCCGCTGTACGTTATTCCCAAGGGAAAGAAGAAGGTTGTCAAAGAACTCAAGGATGCCATTAAAAATGCTGATGAAGTCATACTGGCAACTGACGAGGATCGTGAAGGAGAAAGCATCAGCTGGCATTTAATTGAAGTACTCAAGCCGAAGGTCCCCATTAAGCGGATGGTTTTTCATGAAATTACCAAAACGGCGATATCCAATTCATTGAAGAATTGTCGGGAAATTGACACATCCCTTGTCAGAGCCCAGGAAACCAGGAGAATTCTGGATCGGTTGTATGGTTATACTATATCTCCTTTGTTGTGGAAAAAAATCGCTACCGGATTGTCTGCAGGGAGGGTTCAATCCGTATCGGTAAGACTGATAGTATTAAGAGAACGAGAGAGAAGAGCCTTTAAAAAAGGTCATTATTGGGATTTAAAGGCCACACTGAAAAAAGATAAAACATCATTCCAGGCCAAGCTTCATTCTCTTGACGGTAAGAGGATTGCGACCGGAAAGGATTTTGATGAGAACACAGGCAAAATAGCCAAAGGCAAAAAAGTATTACTTCTGGATGAAAAAGATGCACGGACCCTGGAAAGTCGCTTGTTGGATAAAGACTGGGTTGTGGAATCCGTTGATGAGAAACCTTCCACCGTTAAACCCGCACCACCATTCATCACTTCGACGTTGCAACAAGAAGCAAACAGGAAGTTAAGACTATCTCCCCGCAAAGCCATGCAAGTTGCCCAGGGATTGTATGAGCGCGGATTTATCACCTATATGCGTACTGACTCAGTCAATCTGTCCGATCAAGCCATGAAAGCCGCCAGGAAATGTGTCACTTCCATGTACGGGGATGAATACCTGACAGTAAAACCACGGGAATTCAAGTCTAAAAGTAAAGGCGCACAGGAAGCTCACGAGGCCATCCGACCGGCGGGAAGCACCTTTACCCTTCCTAAAAAATCTGATCTGACAGGAGTGGAGCTAAGTCTGTATGAACTGATTTGGAAGCGGACCGTGGCGACACAGATGAAGGATGCAAAGCAGGTTCATATAACGGCAAACATTGAAGCGGAAGAAGCCATTTTCCGTGCCAAGGGAAAGCGCATTGAGTTTCCCGGTTTTTTCAGGGCATATGTCGAAGGAAGCGATGATCCTGATGAAATGCTGGACAGCAAGGAAATTGTACTCCCCGATTTGAAACCCAAAGAAAAAGTAAAGTGCGAAGAACTAACAGCAGATGGTCATGAAACCCTTCCTCCGCATAGATATACCGAAGCATCCCTGGTTAAGAAACTGGAAACGGAAGGTATCGGCAGGCCCAGCACTTATGCCACTATCATCGATACCATTGTCAGCAGGGGGTATGTGAAGATTCAAAATCACACCCTGGTTCCCAGTTTTGTAGCATTTGCTGTTTCCGGGTTAATGGAAACGCATTTTAAAGACCTGGTTGATCCGGGATTTACTGCCAAAATGGAGCAGGTATTGGATGAGATTGCCAGTAATGAAACGGAATGGCTGCCTTACATGAAGAAGTTTTTTCTGGGAAAGAAAGGCATTCAGAATATTACCGAGAGCAAGATTGAAGAAATACCACCCGGAGAATTTCGTAATCTCAAGTTTGATGATATCAAGGCCAGAATCTGTATTGGTCGCTATGGTCCTTACCTGGAAACCCTTGATGAAGAAGAAAAAACAACAGCATCGATTCCCCAGGATGTTAGCCCGGCTGAGTTAAATCAGGAAATGGTCGACTTGATTCTGATGCAGCAAAAAAAGGGATCACAGGAACTGGGCATCCATCCGGAAACGTCGCAACCGGTTTACCTGTTAAACGGCACTTACGGTCCATATATCCAGCTTGGTGAAGTTGAAGAAGGCAAGGCAAAACCGAAACGGGTGACTCTGCCTAAGGGGATGAAAGAATCTGAAGTAAATATGGAAGTCGCCCTTTCATTATTGTCCCTTCCCAGAGAATTGGGAAAACATCCGGATACAGGCGGAAGAGTGATGGTGGGAATCAGCAGGTATGGCTCTTATCTCGTCCATGAAGATCCCGGGTCCGGTAAGGATTACCGGTCATTAACAGCCACAGACAGTATTATCGATGTTAGTTTGGAAAGGGCTTTGGAAATTCTTAGCGTACCCAAACGCACCAGGAGAAAATCTGCGGAACCATTAAAAGAACTGGGACCTCATCCGGAAGATGGAAATCCTGTAAATGTTTTTGTAGGACCATACGGACCCTATGTCAAACACCAAAAAATAAATGCTTCAATTCCGAAAGACAAGGACCACACGGCAATTACATTGGATGAAGCAGTAGATCTATTGGCGGCAAAGGCGGCAGCTAAACCTCGTAGAGGAAGAAAGAAAAAAAAATAGCTTTCTGACAACAATCTTGTAAAATACCTTATTGTATAATACACTAAAGATAGAATAGAATTACCAGCAAGTGTTATTCAATGACTTAATATTAATGGTTAAGTCTGATTTTGAAAGGTCATCATCAACTCGTAACAAGATTTAAAAAAGCCATTCTGATAGAAATTTCAGAATAAACTGAACGAAACTAAAAATGTTTCGGACATTTTAGGAGAAAAGATGGAAGCTGTTAAAGAAAGAACCGATTTTGAAACAGATCTTTATGATGAATTGGATGAGGATACTCAAAAAGATAAATACCTATCTTTTCGCCTCGGTAACGAAGAGTACGGAATTGAGATTCGCCATATTATTGAGATTATTGTCATGCAGGAAATTACAAAAGTTCCTGATATGCCTGGTTTTATTATCGGGGTAATTAACCTGCGTGGAAACGTAATTTCAGTCATGGATATCCGCAAACGTTTTGGTTTGGATTCCAGAGACTACGATGATCGCACCTGCATCATCGTTGTACAGATCAATAACATTTCCATCGGCTTGATTGTGGATACAGTCAACGAAGTGGTCGATATTCCTGAAAATCAGATTGATCCTCCTCCAAGAACCCATTCCGGAATTGGAAGCAGCTATATTCAGGGTATGGGTAAAATCGGAGAGAAAGTGAAAATTCTACTGGACATAGAAAAGATTCTCTACGAGGAAGAGCTGGATAAAATTAAAGAACTTGCCTAATTTATCATATCTGATGGGCAGGCAGATCAAATAGGAACTTAGTCTGCCCGTTTTTCCCTCCCCTTATCATTTGGCACCAAGTCGTAAACCTTTGCTATATCTGCAGCTACGCCGTTTTAGATTGACTAGGGTTTGAAGAGACTACTAATATTCCAATAAGTCTTATTAGCAACTCAGACATCATTTTTGCATTTCAATAGGACGATCACAGCCATTTACTCAAATACGATCGCCGTTTATTATTACTTGGAGGAATTATGGCGCAATCGGTCAAGGATAAAAAGAAAACCGATCCCCTTAAAAAACTTGGTGAGAAATTACTATTCAAAAAAAAATCAGCCTGGCATGGAATCAAAAAACAAGAACAGGATGACATTTCCAGGCTTGCTGAAAGGTACAAAGACTTCTTGAATAGCAGTAAAACTGAACGGGAGGCCATCTCTACAATTGAATCCTGGTCTAAAAAGCACCGGTTTGTGGATATAAAGAAAGCAAAAAAAACGAACAAACGGTTATTTTTAAAATATAACGATGTAGCGGGAGCTTTGGTGGTGGTCAATGATATGAAGTCATTTGGCCGAGGTTTTCTGATGAGCGGATCGCACATTGATTCTCCGAGGCTTGACCTCAAGCAAATGCCTTTGTACGAATCGGAGGACATGGCTTATATGAAAACCCACTATTACGGCGGGGTAAAAAAATACCAATGGGTTACCAGGCCTTTGGCGCTTCATGGCACTATTGTATTTGAAAACGGATCTTCAAGAACCATTTGTATCGGTGAATCGGGGAATGATCCGGTTTTCACCATCAACGACTTATTGCCGCACTTGGCAAAAAATCAGAACAAAAAACCGATTGCAACGGCAATTGAAGGAGAACAACTGAATATCCTTGTCGGTTCCATACCCTATAAATTCAAATCGGAAAAAGACGCGGTGAAACTGGCGATTCTGGATTATTTAAATAGATCACATGGCATTACCGAGCAGGACTTCGTAAGCGCCGAATTGCAAGTGGTGCCGGCTGGTAAAGCCAGGGACGTCGGGTTTGACAGAAGTTTTGTCGGATCGTACGGTCAGGACGACCGTGTGTGTGCATTCTGTGGTTTACAGGCCCTGTTGGATGTGGTGAGTAAAGTAAAAAAAAGAAACCTGATCGTTACCTTTTTCGATAAAGAGGAAATCGGCTCAATGGGTAACAGCGGAGCAAACTCTAACCTGGTTGAAAGAATAGTTAACGATGTGCTTCAGTTTTATGGAAAAGGGGATTACAACACCTTGATTCAGTCGCTTGCGAATTCCAAATTTCTTTCCTGTGATGTGAACGCCGGGATAGATCCAGAGTGGAGAGAGGTGAATGAATCCATGAATGCCGGAAAGATTGGATTCGGTGTTTGTTTAACCAAGTACGCGGGATCGAGAGGTAAGGTTGGAACAAACGATGCCCATGCTGAGTTTATGGCGGAATTAAGACAGGCATTTAATAAAGACCAAGTATTATGGCAGTCGGCCGAATTAGGCAAGGTTGACCAGGGCGGCGGCGGAACAATTGCCTATTTTCTTGCCAAATTTGGAATGGAAGTGGCTGATTGCGGGCCCGCGCTCCTATCCATGCATGCTCCATTTGAAATATCATCCAAAGCGGATGTTTATCATACTTACAAGGCCTACAAAGCATTTTATAAATATCTATAATTATTGACTTTACTATCAAATGACTGACCAAAAAAACCAAAAGATTAACAGCGGCACATGGGATGAAGGTGCAATCGATCAAGCCTATGAGAATTTGATCGATATTGTGGGATGGGTGCTGGATCAGGTAACGGTCACCGGTTGTCGAAATCTGTTTCAATCGAGTTCACCTCTTTCTCTATTTTTGGAATTGATGGAACTTATAGAAACTGAACTGCTGGTTCAGTGGAAAATTAAACAGGAGAACGGACTGGACCTGTTGTTTGCCAGGCACAATGAATGGCTCAACCAGGAGCTTCGTGGTGATAACGGCTTTTTTACTCTTTGGAACAGCTTTCGGCAGGAGGTTTGGAATGCAGTCAAACACACAAACGGGTTGTCTGAAAAGGATACTTGGAAACGATTGCTACTGCTGATTCTAACAGATTCCGGTGTGATCAAAAGCAACCTGGAACCGGTTAGTCTCGAAAATCTTACCCCTGTTTGCAGGTTGTTTGAACAACTACATTCCGCCTCACCTCATCATCTTGCCATGAGTTTCTTAAACCTGGTCGAAATTGGAACGAAATGCCGACCTGAGCTTTATCCATTGGGTCAAATGGAAAGTGGAAATGATGAGAAAAAACCCCCGAAAGTTTTGGAGGAGATGTTAAACAGCCGATTCAATGAGGATGGCTGGAGCAACATGCCTGCAAGATTGCTGGAATTCTGGCAGGAGAATTCAGGTGGAATGTATAGCTGCTTTCCCGCCTTCACTATTGAAAGATACGCAGATGGCAGATTTAACTTACAGGGGGTGTTGCCGGAAAAATCGCTGGAATTTGATCAGTTGATCGGTATTGACACTAACAAACAAAAACTCCTGGAGAACACGCAGAATTTCATCGAAACACGATTTGCTCATCATGTTCTGCTTTGGGGAGGTCGTGGAACCGGAAAATCCAGCAGTGTCTTAGCATTGATGAATGCCTTTGTGGAAAAGGGATTAAGATTGATTGAAATTAGCCAGGAAGATCTGGAATTGATACCTGCCCTTTCCGAGTATTTGAATCATAAACCTGAAAAGTTCATTCTATTTTGTGATGATCTCAGCTTTGACCAAGACAGTTCCGATTACAAACATCTCAAGACAATTTTAGAAGGCAGTGTTATCAACCCTGCTAAAAACATATTGCTGATAGCCACTGCCAATCGTAAGGACCTGGTTTTTCGCGGGGAACTGGATGAACGATTTCCCGAACAAAAACAGCTTATTGACGAAAAAAGGGCAATCGATGATCGATTTGGTATGAAACTTTTTTATGAAGTTCCCGTATTTGACGATCTTAAAAGAATTCTTTTTGGATCGGCGGATAAAACCGGAATTAACTATTCATCAGACGAGCTGTTAAAGGAATTCAATCAATTCGCACAGTTTAACAACCACGATCAACCTTCCGGTCGCACGGTATTCCAGTTTATAAGCGAATGGCAACAAAAAAAGCAGGATAAAAATGAGGAATAAGCTGATTGGTTTTTGGTTTGCAACTCTACTGACGTTCTCATCTTTTATCGCTCTGGCCCAGGATTTGACCATGGAAGCCCGGGCTGCCTTCCAATATCTCAATCAGCTCAGAACACAAGCCGGAATGATTCCTTTTGAATGGAATCCCGTTCTGGAACGATCATCTGCCAATCATGCCAGGTATCTATCAAGAAACAGAATTATCAGTCATGTGGAGAGTTCAGGAAGAATTGGATTTACCGGGACTTATCCAAGCGATCGTGCGTTAAGGGAAGGTTACAATGCTCGCATCGTGACGGAAAATCATTCTACGGGGGATGGTGATTCCCTGGCATCCGTGGATGGGCTGATGGGGGCTATTTATCATCGTTTTGGCTTTCTGGATTTTACCAAAGATGAAATCGGCATTGCTTTGGACAGGGCTGATCGCGGATATAATGTTGTCTATAACATGGGAAATGAAGGTTTGAATCAATTCTGCAAAACAGCACCAACCATACGGGAAGGTCATTACTACCAGGATTTTTGTAAACGGACGAAGCGAGTGGCAGTGGATCTGGTTGATAAGCTCGAAACCCGGACAAAAGAGAAGAATCCCGAAATAGTTGTCTGGCCGCCAAATGGGGGTGTGGATATTCCTGTCGTTTTTTATGAAGAAATTCCTGATCCGCTACCAAACATGTCCGTATCAGGTTATCCGGTGTCCATTCAGTTTAATCCAACTGCTTATGCGGAAGTTAAACTACTGTCTTTTCAATTGTTCGAATGGGAGCAACAGGAATGGATTAAAGTTGAGCCCTTTCTTACGATGCGGAAAAGTAATGATCCAAACCAAAAATTCTCCGATAAGGAGTTTGCACTTTTTCCTCTAAATCGGTTGGACTGGGGGAAAGAGTATCATGCTGCTGTCAGGTATCAGCATGAGGGGCAGCGATTTGAGTTTGAATGGAGTTTTACAACCAAGAAATTACTGTATCCGTTGTTTGAAATTGCTGCTAACGGTGAATCGCTGAGAATGATTTCGGACAAGACTTATTATATATATATTCCGCCTAAAAAGAACCAACCCTTTATCCGGAAATTGGAAGTCGAATCGCCCTATTCCGTGCAAGTGAA
>JAKSDL010000433.1 GCA_022360105.1 Pseudomonadota bacterium | reverse complement strand
GACGTGCACGTTCACGGGGAAGCAAAAAAAATCTCAAAATGTAAAATTTAACATCTGAGTCTACTCCTAAAAGTCATTCAATGCTTAATTTGCGATTCAATTGAAATTGTGAATCCCTGTCATGCCGGACTTGATCCGGCATCCATGGGAATGTACGGAAAGACTGGATTCCGGGTCAAACCCGGAATGACTAATAAAAACACTTTTTGGAGCGGACACACATCTAAAATGTAAAAAAGGGATTCTGTGACAAAGTTGTTGGAAGTAAACAATGTCGAAGTGGTGTATAACGACATCATTCAAGTACTCAGGGGGGTAAGTATCGATGTTCCCGAAGGCAAGATTGTGGCACTGCTGGGTACCAATGGTGCGGGAAAAACCACCACTTTAAGAGCCATCAGCGGACTCTTAAAACCGGAAAACGGATTTATCAAAGACGGTTTTGTCCGCTTTAATGATCAAGATATCACCAACAAGCTGGGCACCCATGTGGTAAAGCTTGGTGCCGTGATGGTTCCGGAAGGGCGCCGGGTTTTCAAGCATCTGAGTGTCGATGAGAATATTATTGTCGGCTCCATTACGCGTAAAGACGGGTCACAAAATATTCGTCGTGATCATGAACTGATGTATCAACACTTCCCCAGGCTCACCAAAATTAAAGGTCGGCTTGCCGGTTATTGTTCCGGTGGTGAACAGCAGATGGTAGCCATTGCCAGGGCTCTGATGGCCGCACCTAAAATGTTGATGTTGGATGAACCTTCCCTGGGTTTGGCCCCGTTGTTGGTAAAAGAGATTTTTGAAAATGTTGTAAAAATCAACAAAGAGCTAAAAACCACCATTCTTGTGGTCGAACAGAATGCCAAAATTGCCCTGGAAATTGCGGATTACGCTTATATTATGGAATCGGGTAAGATTGTTCTGGAAGGTCCAACCAATGAGTTGAAGGACAATCCGGACGTCAAGGAATTCTATATGGGAATTACACAAGGGGGAGGAAGAAAATCTTTCAAAGAAGTGAAGTCTTACAAAAGAAGAAAACGTTGGATGTAACATGTGGCGGGTATCGCGCCTGCTGATACCCCATCCCTTTTACTTAACGGCCACAACGGGGCAGGGTGCTGTCAGTATTACATGTTGCGTTGTTGACCCGAATACAAATTTTCCCACCTTTGATTTTCTGCTGGTCCCGATAATAATCTTGTCTACACCTTTATCCTCTGCAAGAAACACCAGGTTTTCGCCAATACTCATGTTGTTGGCAGGCAGCATTTTGGTTTCAAAGTCTATGCTGTTATCTTCCAAAACTTTTTTGGCTTCTTTTAGCAATCGTTCAGCTTCATCCAGATGGTTCAATTGATCTTTCGGATCTCCATGCAAAGCCGTTGCTGCCAAAATTTTTGCCTTAAATGCTTTGGCATATATAACCGCGTGCTGAAGAGCAATTTTGGCCTGGCTGGTACCATCGTAGCAAACCATAAATAGCATTGTTATTCCCCGGAATAGTGGCAGTAGGTGTGTTGTTCGCAACCTGAATAGTCACATTCAACATTCATCTGAAGACAATTTTAATTCAAGCAACATAACTTGTCTGCCCGATATTTTCGTTTCTATTGACGGACTCCGAATGTTGTTTATGATTTATCCAAAAAACTCCGCCCTGTCAAGGATTATCAATGAGTTAAGGACAATGGAAAAGCGAAACGTATTCCCGAAAACGTAACTTCAAATGACTTACTGGTCGATTTGCTTGTAAATCCTGAAAAGGCAATGATAACATTTAATGTCACGTTGAAACCTTGAAACGAAACAAAAAAACCATACGTGATCTTGCCGAGAGAAGACGATGCCGAATAAAAACTCTTATCCTCATTTGCTTTCACCACTGGATCTTGGATTTACCACATTAAAAAACAGGGTTTTGATGGGTTCCATGCATACCAATTTGGAAGAGGCTCCCGATGGGTTCAACAAACTGGCCGCATTTTACTCAGAACGAGTGCGGGGAGGTGTGGGATTGATTGTAACGGGAGGTATAGGGCCCAACGAGGAAGGATCAGTCTATGCGGGAGCCGCCAAACTGACAAACGATGAAGAGGCAGAGAAGCATAAGATCATTACCGAAGCCGTTCATGCAGACGAAGGGAAGATCTGCCTGCAGATTTTACACACCGGCAGGTATGCTTACAACGACATTTCCGTAGCACCTTCAGCAATCAAAGCACCAATCAATCCTTTTACCCCCCGTGAAATCGATAGTGCAGGTATAGAAAAGCAGATTCAGGACTATGTCAATTGTTCTATTCTGGCTCAAAAAGCCGGATATGACGGGGTCGAAATCATGGGCTCCGAAGGCTACTTTATCAACCAGTTCATTGTTTCCCACACCAACCAACGAACCGATGAATGGGGCGGATCGTTTGTAAACAGAATCAGACTTCCCATAGAGATCGTGCGCAGGGTTCGCGCAGCAGTTGGAGAACGTTTTATATTGATTTACAGATTATCCATGCTGGATCTCTTAAAAGAGGGCAGTTCCTGGGAGGAGGTCGTTACGCTCGGAAAGGAAGTCAAAGAGGCAGGTGCCACAATCATCAATACAGGCATAGGCTGGCACGAAGCGCGAATACCAACCATTGCTCCCATGGTACCCCGTGCCGCGTTTACCTGGGTTACAGCCCGTTTAAAGGAGGAAGTGGCAGGGCCTTTGGTTACCTCCAATCGAATCAATTCACCCGAAGTTGCAGAAGCCGTCCTGGCAAGAGGTGATGCGGATATGATCTCCATGGCCCGTCCCTTTCTGGCAGATGCGGAATTTGTTAAAAAAGCAGCTGAAAACCGCGCACCTGAAATCAATACCTGTATCGCTTGCAACCAGGCCTGCCTTGATCATTCATTCAGCGGACAGGTAAATTCCTGCCTGGTAAATCCCAGGGCATGCCATGAAACAGAATTGAACTTCGAACCCGCAACAAAGAAAAAACATATTGCCGTGGTCGGGTCCGGACC
Source organism: Pseudomonadota bacterium (assembly GCA_022360105.1). The sequence continues at coordinate 4,010 of JAKSDL010000433.1, read as the reverse complement.
AGCCGGGCTTGCATTTGCTACCAACGCGGCCTCGCGTGGTCACCAAATCACCCTTTTTGAAGCCGGCGAACAAATCGGAGGACAATTCAATCTTGCCAAAAAAATACCGGGTAAAGAAGAGTTCCACGAAACCCTGCGCTATTTTAAGAAACGAATTGAAATGACTGGGGTTCAGCTGGTTCTGAATAAACGTGTCACAGCGTCCGATCTGAAATCCGGCAGTTTTGATGACATCGTCATCGCAACAGGTATCACCCCCAGGATACCGGACATTAAGGGCATCGATCACGATAAGGTTGGTGGCTATATCGATGTGGTAAATGGAGCACCCGTGGGAAAACGCGTTGCCATTGTCGGTGCGGGAGGGATTGGATTTGATATGGCTGAGTTGATCTCACATGACGGTCCTTCATCAAGTACCAACATTAAGCGGTTTATGGATGAATGGGGTGTAGACATGTCCCTCGAATCCCGCGGCGGGATGAAAGGCTCCTATAAATCTCCTTTGCCTTCACCACGGGAGATTTACCTGTTGCAGCGAAAAGAGACTAAAGTCGGACAGAACCTGGGGAAGACAACGGGATGGATTCACCGCCTGACTCTGCGCCGAAAAGGTGTGCAGATGATTGCGGGCGTGAGCTACGAAAAAATAGACGATGATGGACTTCATATCACAGTTGGAGGAAACCATCGACTGTTGGAAGTTGATACAATTATTATTTGTGCCGGACAAGACCCTTTAGATAGTCTTGCAAAAGAGCTGGAGGGCTACCCTGTTCATCTAATCGGTGGGGCAGACCTGGCAGTGGAACTGGATGCCAAAAGAGCCATCCGCCAGGGTTCCGAACTTGCGGCAAAAATCTAAGGCAGGAGATACCATGGAAAAGCATCCTGAGCATAAAGCTGATTTTAAAGAGCTTACAGAGAGATACATCGTCAAGGTTGAAGATTCTGTGATTGTCGATACCACCAATGCCATCCAGCTGACAGAAAGTTCTCACAGGGGAGTGTACCCGCCTGTTTTATATTTTCCGTTTAATGACACGGCAAAGGAGTACCTGGTGCCATCTGACCTTCATACCTTCTGCCCATTGAAAGGTGAAGCCTCTTATTACGATCTGGTTGTTGGCGATAAGGCACTTGAAAATGCGGTCTGGTACTATCCCCAACCATTGGAATACGTACCAGAACTAAAGGGCTATTTGTCCTTTTACACAGACAAGGTAAAAATAGAAACAATCGGGGATTAACTACAACCCCCACAGCTACTGCACGAACTACAGGAACTGCAAGAGCTGCAACCGGATGCATCGCCGCTGTCATCGCCTCCGAACCAGCTTGATTCTTCAGTTCCTCCCATATCACTGCTGTCGGTCTCCGAGTACAGATTGGCAGATTCCAGCTCCTCTTGAAATTCATTATCACCGTGATAGGCCACATCCCCTTCTGCCGGCGCTTCAAAATCGGCTTCGTCGTTCAGAGTGTTTGTATCTCCGGCGTTAAATCCCTCTTCACCCACTGTCATGACGTCCTGACCTGCCTCATCCACCATGGTAAAATTATTACAGTAAATATTATTGTGGTGACACATGGAAGACCAGAGCAGGGAATAAAACATAAAATCGCTGAAACCGTAGTAACCATGGTAGATCGGTTCGGAATGCCGGTTAGCCTCGAAATCATCGGGTTTGTTAACTTTCTTTTTCGGCCGAATCATTCTTTTTGACGTTTCCTGGTGAGTATCGTCGGTTTTGATAAATTTTCGAACCGCCAGTTCCAGATCACCGATAAAGGAATTAAACTCGTTTTCCGTGTGCAGCAGCAAACCATCGTATTTTTCCTGCTTTTTAAACGCATCACCCATGCGATTTTCCAGTTGCTTCCTGTTTTCTCCAGGTCGGGCTTTGTAGTCTGCCAGAACGCCGTTTACCTTAATTTGAATAGGGAATTCACCCACCTTGTGTTTGCGAAGAATACTAATTTCAATCAGGTATTTAATCCGATTTTTTTCATGTTCCAAAACCATATAAACGCCTTCAAACGTTTCCGATTCAAAGGCATCAATTTTAACTTCCATTTCCAGCATCGCCTGCTCTAAATCATCATCAACTCCTTTCTCGTCCAGATAGAAGTCATAATCATTTACAGCCAGCCGGATCACATTGTTGACCTTGATACTGCGCAGACTCATGTTCAGTTGCTGCAGAATGGAAACAGCCGTAAACGTCTCCATTTCAACCTGTTCCGAGCTCAGCCCCATGGTGATGGCGTTTAAAAACTTGGCAAATATTTTTGTTGGTTTCACCCTTTCAATCTTCGTCATTTGAGACGGATCGATAGCAAGATTCCCCGCAAAATACATAATGATGTCCTGTTAATTATAGTTATAAAAATCAGTTAAGTGGATTCTTTTTTGCTCCAGATCTTTCATGACAGCTTTGATAATCTCGCACTCGTGCGCTTTTCCGGTCATCGGACCGGATTTGTGTCGATCTGTCGGACATCCACTGTTACAAAGAAATTGAAATTCACAGCTCCGGCATTCACTGTGTTGATGCTCATTTGAGAAAAGTCTGCGTCGTTTTTCAACAATCACATCAAGCGATTCATGGCGCCATGAGGCAAAGATACCTGAATCATTGAAGGTCTTATTACAAGCATAGCAATTTCCATCAACATCAAACTCATACCATTCGCACTCATTCCCCGCCTGCAGGCAGTAGCCGGGAGATAATATCTGGATAAGCTTTTGGTAATTATTTGCAATAAGAAATTCGATGAATGTTTTCATCTTCTCATCGGTTACGGCATATTTCCCGGTAGCCAGCTTGATTTTAACTCGATATGGATTTCCTGTTTTTTCCTGTCGTTCCAGCTGCGAATCGATCCATGCCTTGAATCCCTGCAAGTGATTCAGCGTTTTACCCGTGATAACAGACAAAACAGAAACAGGAAATCCAAGCTCTAAAGCCAATTGATAGTTGCTTTCCACCAAATCAAAACTGTTTTGACGAAATTCATCATGAACAACTTTAGGAGGATCGATCGAAAACCCTAAACGAACTTCTGCATCGGATGACAGCTCGGATTGTAAGGTGGTTAGATAGGTATGATCGAACAAAGTACCGTTCGACTGAATCGCTATTCCCTGCTTTTTAATTCCTGCTCTCTCCCAATGTTTTGTTACAGCATGGGCAATCGCCGCAACAGATTTTGGAATCAAAAGGGCTGGTTCCGCCCCGTGCAAACAAAACGAACCGATGCGATAGTCTTCCTTTTCAATTTTAGCTAACAAGTCGTTAAAAGCAGCAAGAACCTGTTGATCATGAACAGCATTGCTTTTTTTATTGTAGGTGGGCACATAACAATACCTGCAATTTAAATTGCAGGTTTTATAGGGCGCAAAATAAAGGTTTAAACAGGACTTCATAGCTTGTTCACCATAAAAATGATTCTTGTTTTCTAGTGTATTTTAGATTTACTGGAAGGGAGGAATGTTTTCAATGGTCGGGCCGATCATTGAAGCATTTTTCAAGTTAATCTGTTGATATTAAAAATTTATTTTATTTAGGAGTTATCAACTGACAAGTTGGTGAATCCGCCTCCAAGAAAAGTAGAAAACTCTGTACCCTCTGTGGTTGATATTTACTGGCTTGATTAACGTAAGGACAATTTAACCACAGAGACACAGAGAGCACAGAGAAAAAAACAGTTGAAAACTTCGTGTGCTTCGTGTCTTCGTGGTTAAAAAATGCAAGGTATAAAATTGATGGGAAACAAGTTAGCCATCCTCCAAATTAAACAAAAATATTTATGATTAGATTTAAATTAACTCATTCCCATAATTATTTAGTCATTTTTCACATGTCGGTTTCTAATGAACTGGATTGAGATAAAGAGGCCAGATCTTCTTTTGACTTTTGTCTGCCGAAATTGGGTCTTGCAAAACAAAATCAAATCGGTGGAAGGATACTGATTTCCATATTTTAATCCTCCCCCTGCCAGGTGTT
>JAKSDL010000820.1 GCA_022360105.1 Pseudomonadota bacterium | reverse complement strand
GTAGACCAATCACGCACTTTCCGGAGTTCCAGAGGAACGACACATGAATTGGATCTATCAGGTTATTGTGTCGTCCCTGCAGGACTTTGGTTGACGGGCTTAATTGTCTTCCAGTGGTTTTCACCGCTGGCTACTATTTGTCGCTCCTCCGGAGCTTTTGTTAGGTCGAGTTTATTGCATTTGGGTTAAATCAGGTGACAGTATACTTATTTTTGTAAATAGGTATACTGTCACCTGATTTGAGAACCTCTGATGGAGGTTTTGATTTGTCTTAATCGATCAATTCTCCTAGTATCTTTCATTGGAAACCTCTTGTTTTGTTTGAGGGATATTTATGGCGACAAAGATCCTTTTATAAACGAGAGGTGTCTTTATTTGTATCTATTTACATTTTATGTAACTATTTAAGCTGCCCCTTTCTAACCCTTTGTTTGAAATACACATAACAGTATACTTAGTTTTGTAAATAGGTATGCTGTCACCTGATTTATTGCTGATGATAAACAAATATTCCTTTCATTCAAAAAGACTATGAAGACAGAAATTGATCATTTACCTCAACTTAAACAAGATGAGTTGAAACAAATTGCTACCGTGATTCGCGAGAAATGTGACGACGTAGAAATGATTATCTGCTTTGGTTCTTATGCCAGGGGTGATTGGAAGGATGTAAACGATCTTGATCCAAATCGAAAATCTGGCCATAAGTCGGATTATGATATTTTGGTTGTAACCAGAAATAAAGCGACTGCTCACAGTGCCGGCATCTGGCATAAAATAACAAAAGCTTGTAATGATTTAAAGCAAAGTACTCATGCACGGATCATCGCCCATGATATTGAAAATCTAAATATTCGACTGGCTGAAGGAGAGTACTTCTTTACGGATATTAAAAAAGAAGGATGTTTATTATACAATTCTGGCAGTTTTGAATTGGCAAATGAGCGTCAACTTACCTCTAAAGAGAAAAAACGGATTGCACAAGACTACTTTGATCACTGGTTTAGGAGAGCGAACGAGTTCTATGATGATTTTATTAATAACTTGGGTTTAAAAAGATATGAAAAAGCAGCATTTGAGCTCCATCAAGCAACTGAATCTTCCTTCAAGACTGTTTTACTGGTTCTCACAGGTTATAATCCAAACGAACATTATCTCGGTTTGTTAGGTGGGTTGGCAGCAGACGAGGATAGTTCCTTCAAGGAGGTTTTCCCAAGAACTACTAAAGAGGATCAAGAAAGGTTCAGGCTTTTAGATTATGCATATATTGGCGGGCGTTATGATCCAAAGTACAGTATATCAAAAAACGATTTGGAGATACTCGCTATCTCGGTTAAAAAATTAATCGAGCATACAGAAAAAGTCTGTAAACAGAAGATTAAAGAGTTTGCGGAT
>JAKSDL010000291.1 GCA_022360105.1 Pseudomonadota bacterium | reverse complement strand
CGTATAAAGAAAAGTATGATCTACCATCAATACACGATCCTTTTCTTTCGCCAGTTCCACGAGTCGATTGGAGCTTTCCACCGTATCCGTCATCGGTTTTTCGATCAGCAGGTGTTTTCCGGACTGTAAGGCAGCTTCCGATAGTGAATAATGGGAGTTTACAGGCGTAGCGATAGCAACTGCTTCAACTTCGGAATCATCTAATATTTGCTGATACTCTGTGGTCGTAATCGAAACATTGGGAAATAGATTGGAAACCTTGTCCAACCTGCCCCGGTCCAGATCGCACACATACTTTACATCCACTCCTTCCAACCAGGAGAAGTTTCGAACCAGGTTAGGTCCCCAATATCCGTATCCAACAACGGCAACTTTCATTTAGCTTCCTGTTATTTAGATTTAATTTAATTCGCATTGTGCAATATGATGATTAATTTCTCTTCGAGAGCTTGTGGTAGGGCGGGGCTACGACCCCGCCGACAATCTATTGCAATACTAAAACCTGGGAAGACCTGCATAAACTTATTTTACACTTTCAAACCCATTAATGTTTTTGTTCATTCTTCCAATTTAGTCCTCCGGCGGCCACGTAGGTCCACCCTACCGTTCGTAACCTTAATCTATCAAGATTTCGCTCAAATCAAGCAATGATGCCTTTCATTTAACTTCCTGTTATTTAGAAATACGTAGGATGGGCAACTCGTTGTCCATCAACCAGTGCCCACCTTTACCAATTTGCAACATTACCTGCAAACTCCACGTTCGGACGATTCAATAAATGAAATCAATAATTTGATATGATCAGAATCCGGAAATTCATTACGCAGTTTAACAAGGGCTGCATCCCTGGTTAATGCGCTTTTAAAGAAGATTTTGTATGCCTGGTTAATTGTCTCAATTTCCGCAGACGAAAAACCTCTTCGATCCAGTCCGATGTAGTTTATTCCGGACATTTTCGCCCGATTACCCGCCGCAATGGAAAAAGGTACCACGTCCTGGGTGATCATGCTCTGTCCGCCGGTTATAGCATATTCCCCAACCCTGCAAAATTGGTGAATTCCGGTTAACCCACCCAAAGTCACAAAATCCTTCACCACCACGTGTCCACCCAGGGTCGTTCCGTTAGACATGGTCACATCGTTGCCAATTAAACAGTCGTGCGCCACATGGCAATAGGCCATAATCCAACCCCGATCGCCGATTTTTGTGATCCCGCCGCCAACCTCAGTTCCGCGGTTGATGGTCACATATTCACGGATAAGGTTGTCTGCACCAATCTCTAATCGGGAGGCTTCACCTTTATACTTTTTGTCCTGGGGTTCCAGACCGATGGAGGCGAAAGGAAAAATCTTGCAGTTCGGTCCGATTTTGGTAGGGCCTTCTATAACAACGTGCTGTCTGATTTCGGTATTTTCTCCGATTTCGACATCAGGACCGATGGAGGAGTAAGCGCCGATGGATACTCCATCAGCCAGTTTTGCCTTAGGGTCTATTATTGCTGTTTGATGTATCATATAACCTGTAATTAAACCCGTTTATCTCAATAACTAGGCCGGCAGAGAGACCGTTGCCAGCTTAAAATCTGCCTTGGTTACCAATTCATCGTTCACAAACGCCTCACCTTTTAAAAGCCAAATATTGAGCTTGCGTTTGACGAATTCCGATTTAAGTATCAGTTGGTCTCCCGGAACCACAGGTTTTTTGAATTTAACCTTATCCATTCCGGCGAAATAGGTAATATCTTTCCCGGCATCTTCATAAAGACTAAAACCGGCTATCCCACCTGTTTGTGCTAAAGCTTCCACAATCAAAACACCAGGCATGATCGGACTTTCCGGGAAATGGCCCTGAAAAAAGGGCTCATTAGCAGTGACATTTTTCAGGGCCACACATCGAACTCCCTCTTCCAGTTCCAACACCCTGTCGATTAGCAGAAAAGGATAGCGATGCTTCAGCCGTTTTTTAATCTCATTAATATCTAATACCATTCATACTCCTTGCAGTCGGCTGCACCAAATGGCCATCCGATCTGAGCCACGAAAAATTAGGCAAGTTGCCGATTACTGAATAGACTGTAATTTATTGTATTCCAGAATGACTTTTTCGGTAATATCTTTGAAGGGATACTTGGAATAGAGAATTGCCTGACTCATATTGTACTCCAACACAACGTCATACTTGTCTGCAGCGGCAACGGTTTTAACCACGGAAAGAATATCCTGCAGGATCTTTTTAGTATGGCGGGCTTCATCCTGTCTGAAAGATTTCTGCATTCGTTTGGCTTCTTCTGCCAATCCTTTTTTAAGTTTCAGGATCTCTTCCTTTTTGGCTTTTTTTGTTTCTTCTGTCAGCATCATGCTGTTAGCCAGTTCACGCTCTTTTTCCTCAATAGACGTTTTTTTCTTATCCAGATCCTGCTTGGTTTTAGCAAATTGTGATTCCAAAAACTTTTTTGAACGTTTCCCTTCGTTTGATTCGTTAATTGCCTTGTTCATGTTGATAAATCCGACCTTCAAAGTAGCCTGTGCATAAGCTGAAAAACTGAAGGTCAAAAACAACGTGGCAAGAAGTGCAAATAGTTTTAATCTCATAATTAAATCTCTGGTTATTGTTGTTGGTTGAGCCCCTGCAAGGGGACGCAAGATATCTACGGATTGGTTTGAAATTATTTCGGTTTCCTGCTCGTACCCCTTAGTAGGTTAATTCTGCCAGTCTGCAATCTTTGGTTGAGATAGTCAATGTTCTCCATCCGCCTTATAAAAGAATGACCATTATATCGTAAAACGCGTGACTCATGCAGACGATTGCAAAGCCCCTGATCGCATACAAGGTCGTGAACCAGATTCCAGCCAAAAATCTGAAAAGAAAGGAATAGAGTTCCAGTGTGTCAGCAGCATTGCCGACATAATGGGCAAGCGAAAACAAAAAGGAAGCAACCAGTATGGAGATTAGGATCGCCAGCCACTTAACCCGAATCGTTTTCAATGTTACTTTGATCAACAGCGTGGTCAATATCACTCGAAACAGCAACTCCTCAAACAATCCGGCACCGATTGCCAGACCTAAATCACCAATCAACGATCCTGATATGGTTCCAGCGGCAAATAGCAGATTGATCATCACCAGCCGGATTAAAAATCCGGAAAAGGCTCCCCACATTATCGATTCAAGAATCATCAACAAAATGGTTTTGCCATTAAACCTAACCTTTGAATCGTAAAAAACAGGCATTGCTACCAAGGCAGCCGTCAGCATGATAAAGCTGATGTGATAATGGGATACTCCCAGAAAATTGAGGATATTTCGTAACCACGCTTCCGGAGCGTTGCGAACCATCAAGCCCGCACTGGCTTCCCACATGATGAAGATTTCATACAGGGATAGCATCACCAATGCTGTGACAGCACCGTAAAAGCGATGAGAGGAATTTTTAAAATATGCGGAGACCTGCATTAAGCAACCCTGCTGTTTAAGACACGGCCGGAAAAGCTTGTTTATTCCTGGCCAAATAGACAGCCAACCCTGTGATTAAAACCATAAACAGTATAATAGCAGGGATGATCAAGCTCGATTGGCTTATTGGAAGCCCGGATATGGTTATCGGAACAATATTGCCTTCTGTACCAGTTTTGACAATTTGAGAATAGAACATTCTGCCGCCCATCTTTTTTTGTTGGGAAATCAGCTCCATTTCACCACTGAATCCCTGGTTCACCTTCAATTCCAGATGTTGTTCGGGCGTTGTTAATTCCAACTCCCCGACACCCTTCATCAAGGGGAAATCCAAAGAAAGAGAGCTGCCACTGACGGGTAAATCATAGCTGAAAAACACCTGTTTCGTTCCTTCCGGCATTGAGACACCTATCAACACTCTACCCGGTTCAACTGCCAGATCGGCACTTCCGGGAGGGCCTAATTGACGGACGTTGAACGCAGATTCAGGAATTGGTTTTTCAAAAGGAATTTTTTTTGCATCGATCAAAGCCGTCGTGCGATTGACAATGTAGAGAATATTGGTGATGCGAATATTCTTCTCCATGCTTTCAACAATCACCACTTCCTTGGGAGTGGAAAGATGTTGAATACCCTGTTTCATTGCCGGCAGGGAAAGGTTGATTGTTAATGATTGTTTGGATCCACTGGCATGAAACGGATCAGATCCAATGGCCTGACCGCCGTAGTCGACAGATACACGATAAAAGACTCTTTCTTCATTGGTTGTTTCAGGAGAGTAGCTGAGTTTGTAATTACCTGCAGCATCGGATTGTACACTTGTAACCGGTTTGATCGAAGGTTCATCGCTCATGGTGATTTGCATGAGATGAACGGTCTGGGAACCGGGTTGGCTGCCATCCATCTGCATGATTTTTCCCTGAATAACCAATTCTGAATTTGCATAGGCAATGTGTTTATCGGTTGCCCCTAAGAGGGCCAAAAAAAATAAAACCTGTAAGCAGAAAAACTGTTTCATCATAACGTATTCAATTGTAATTGGGGATTTATCAAGCTATGGAACATTTCACAAAAGATCTGAATCAAGCGGATTTGACGTTTAAATTGAAACACATTTTCTGTCATGATCCGGGTTGCTGGGTTTGTGCCCAAGGCAAGGGGCATGGACCGTACTGGCATGCAACTTACGAAGAAAAAGGCAAGGTTCAGACTGTTTTCCTCGGCAAAGAATTCAATCCGATGGATCTAGAATCCAAAACCGAGAACCGGGAAGAAACAACTGCAAATTCTCAATCCAAGCCACACCAGTCAACAACAACGAACAAGGCGGAAAATCGTTTCGAGTTTAAAACCGAAAAGATTACTCGATCTCCTAAAATCACTCTGGAGAAAATTCTAGCAGATCGCTCGCAAAACACAAAGTCAGCCGGTATGCCTGTACCTCCGTCACGATTTGATTTTGAAAGGGATCTGAAAGCGTTGAAAAACACTTTCAAAGCAGACAGCCTGAAGTCGGTTTATAGAAAACTTACCAAGAAATATCATCCGGACAAGTATCCAGGTATTCGCCATATCAACACCTGGATGGCGGAAATAAATGGACAGTACTCCATGAAAAAAAGGAGCATGAGCGCTTAAGACTCTTTATTTACCAGGTTTGTTCTGCTTATAAGCGTATGACGCCTCTACAAATCTATAGAACAATGGGTGAACATCAAGCGGCTTGCTCTTAAACTCCGGATGATACTGAACACCAATAAACCAAGGGTGATCTTTGATTTCGATGGTCTCCACCAGATCCAGCTTTTCGTTCTTACCGGAAAATACAAGGCCGGCATTTTCTAGTACGGGTACAAATTTGTTATTCACCTCATAACGATGTCTGTGTCGTTCTGAGATCTCAGTTGCTCCATATACTTCAGCAATTTTTGCTTCCGGAAGAAACTTGGCCGGATACGCTCCCAACCTCATTGTAGCACCCATATCGGTGACATTTTTCTGTTCATTCATCAAATCTATGACATTCTCATTGGTATTCTGATCAGCTTCGGTAGTATTTGCATTCCCCAGCCCAACAATATTTCGAGCGTATTCAATCACAGCCATCTGCAGACCCAGGCAAATACCAAAATAAGGCACCTTTTGTTCCCTGGCGTATTTCACCATTTTAATCTTGCCCTCTATGCCGCGCTCACCAAATCCTCCCGGAATCAAAATGCCATCGCAGTGCTTCCATTCCATGGCATCGGAGTCACTCTCAATTTGCTCTGAATCGATGTAAACGATGTTTACCTTCAAATTAAGTGCAATTCCAGCATGTTCCAATGCTTCATGCAAACTTTTATAGGAGTCTCGCAGGTTCACGTACTTGCCTGCCACACCGATATTGACTTCATCTTTGGGATTTTTAAAAGAATAGACAATATCTGCCCATTTCTGCAGGTTTGAACGTTTGGTCCACAATTGCAGCAACTCTACTATTTTATCATCCAGCCCTTCGTCATGAAACCGGATCGGCACCTCATAAACACAATCCACATCCTTGGCCTGGATCACCGCATCGTGGGCAACATTGGTAAACAGCGCGATTTTTCGTCTCAACTCCGTACTTAAATCCCTGTCAGTCCTACATAATAGGATATCGGGTTGAATACCGATCTCCCTTAATTTGGTAACACTGTGCTGGGTTGGTTTGGTCTTCAATTCCTCTGCTGCAGCAATAAATGGAACCAGGGTCATATGAATGAACAATACCTGGTTTCCTTTCATTTCGTGCCCGACTTGCCTGATTGCCTCCAAGAAGGGCAACGATTCAATGTCACCCACAGTCCCACCGATTTCGATAATGGCAACATCATTTCCTTCAGCAGCTTTGTATATGTTTTCTTTAATCTGGTTGGTTATGTGAGGAATCACCTGCACGGTCTTCCCGAGGTATTCACCTCGTCTTTCCTTTTGAATCACCGTGTCGTATATCTGACCGGTGGTGAAATTGTGATCCCTGCTGGTAACAATGTTGGTGTAGCGTTCGTAGTGTCCCAAATCCAGATCTGCTTCATAACCGTCGTCAGTGACAAACACCTCCCCGTGTTGAAACGGGCTCATCGTGCCTGGATCGACATTAATATAAGGGTCCAGCTTCACAATGGTTAACTTCAGCCCCCTGGACTCCAGGATTGCGCCGATTGAAGCAGCAGCAATACCTTTTCCCAACGACGAAACAACACCCCCGGTAATGAATATCAATTTGGTTTTCATAATTCTTTGCCTGAAAATACGTTATTACCCCTTTCTTTCCACTCCTGTGGTTACTTCAAATATAAAACCCAAACTGAAGTCTTCAATCATTTCGTGTCCAAGCAACCACCTGAACCGTCTCCAGTTAAATTTTTCAGAATCTGTCTTAAAAATACTTGTGAATAGCGGATAAAGCCATTCTTCATCTGACTTTATTTGATTGCTGATGAGATTCAATCTGACGCCAAAAATCAATTTCCTCAATGCCTGCCAATCCTTCAGACATCATCAATTCATCACCGAAAGCACCTTCCGCAAATACCTGCCAGTATGACTGGCTTCGCACCTGGCAATGGTTTCAGGAGTCCCCTCCGCTACTAATTGACCTCCCTGCTCACCGCCTTCCGGCCCCAGATCCAGTATCCAGTCAGCGTTTTTTATGACATCCAAATTGTGTTCTATTATCACAATCGTATTGCCCAAGTCCACCAGTCGCTGTAAAACCTCAAGCAATTTTGAGATGTCATGAAAATGCAAACCTGTTGTTGGTTCATCAAGAATGTAAAGGGTTTGCCCCGTTGAACGCTTGCTCAGCTCCGATGCCAGCTTGATTCGCTGTGCCTCACCACCTGATAAAGTTGGGGATGGTTGCCCAAGCTGGATATAGCCGAGCCCTACATCCAATAATGTTTTCAGACCTGCATGTATTTTTGTATGATTTTTAAAAAAATCACAGGCTTCCTCAACAGGCATCTCTAAGACATCCGAGATGGTTTTTCCGCGATACTTGATATGCAGAGTTTCCCGATTATAGCGACTGCCCTTGCAGACTTCACAGGGTACATGAACATCCGGCAGAAAATGCATTTCTATAATCTTAATCCCCTGACCCTGGCACGCCTCGCAACGACCGCCTTTCACATTGAATGAAAACCTTCCGGGTGTATACCCCCTGATCTTGGCTTCCGGTACTTGGGCAAACACCTTGCGAATACCGTCAAACACTCCGGTATAGGTAGCAGGGTTGGACCTGGAAGTCCGACCAATCGGTGACTGATCGATATTGATAATCTTATCGATCCTATCCGTGCCCTTGATAACCGAATACTTACCCGGATACACCTTGGCATATCCCAGTTCTTTCTGTACTCCTTTCAATAAACATTCATTAACCAGACTGGATTTCCCGGAACCGGATACACCGGTCACGCAAATCAAAGCTCCCAAAGGAAACCTGGCAGCAACCTTTTTTAAGTTATTGGCTTCAGCTCCCTCCACTACAAGGCTCTTGGTTTTGCTGGTTTTCCGCCGTTTGTCGGGTGTAAGAATGTGCAGATCACCATTAAGGTATTGGGCTGTCAGGGAATTGCTGGTTTCCAGTTCTTTTTCGGTTTCACCGCACAGCACCACTTCGCCACCATGTTTACCGGCTCCAGGACCCATATCAATTAAATGTTCGGCAGCACGAATTACTTCTTCATCGTGCTCTACCACAATCACGGTATTTCCGAGATCTTTCAGCTGTTTTAAGGTCTCCAGCAATTTGCCGTTATCCCTTTGATGTAACCCAATAGTCGGCTCATCCAGCACGTAAGTAACTCCTACCAGTTTAGCTCCAACCTGGCTTGCCAAACGAATCCTTTGGGCCTCACCACCGGAAAGAGAGCTGGTATTACGGTTCATGGTCAGATAGCCCAGACCAACGTTCTGCAAAAATGACAATCGTTCCAGCACAGCTTTTTTAATAGGTTCTGCAATCTTGCTTTTCTCATTCGGCAGCATCAACCTGTTGAAAAACTCAAATGCCCGCTCAATGGTCATCTCGGTCATTTGGTAGATATTATAATCGCTGATTTTCACCGCCAGGATTTCGGGCTTCAGTCGTTGACCATGACAAACCGGACACGGCAGAGACGTCATGAATTCATGTATCTTGTCTTTTTGCGAATCGGAATCGGTCTGCAAAAATCGTCTTCGTAAACCGGGGATCACTCCCTCAAATCCGTACCCATTATCCTGTTCTTCTTCACCATATAATATCTGGTCGCGAATCTTTTTTGGGAGCTTGTTCCAGGGCGTATCCACCGATACCTGAAAATAGCGCGCCAGCCAACGCACAGAACCGTTGTAAAATCGTCCTAACCCTGATCCGCAACGTTTCCAGGCCTTGATGGCTCCGTCTGCCATGCTCAGTCGTTTATCCGGAATCACCAGTTCCATAGCCGGTTCCATCTGTGTTCCCAGGCCGAGACATTCGGGACATGATCCAAACGGACTGTTAAAGGAAAACGCCCGGGGTGATAATTCTTCCAGTACAGTTCCATGATCAGGGCAGGCAAACCGCTCACTATATTTCTCTTCAGAGGTTTCCTTGGATTCCGGGTCTTCCATTAAGGCAATCATCAGCCCATCACCCAATTTAAGGGCTGTTTCCACCGAATCAGTTAAACGGGCATCGATCCCTTCCTTCACCACCAGTCGGTCAATCACGGCTTCGATGGTGTGACGAAAGGTTTTTTTCAGCGGTTTTACTTCATCGACCAGACAGATCTCTCCATCTACTCGCAAACGGGTAAACCCTTCTCGTCGCACATAGTCCAACACTTCTTTGTGCTCTCCCTTCTTTTCACGCACCAGGGGAGTAAGAATGTGAAGCCTTGTTTTCTCCGGAAGTTCCTGGAGAGCATTCACAATATCTTCGGCAGATTGCGCTGCGATGAGCTTGCCGCAATGATGGCAGGTCGGCGTACCAGCCCGGGCAAAGAGAACCCTCAGGTAGTCGTAAATCTCGGTGGTTGTGGCAACAGTGGAACGCGGAGTGGCTTTTCCGGTTCGTTGTTCAATGGAGATAGTTGGGGTAAGGCCTTCGATACTTTCGACGGCAGGTTTTTGGAGCTGATCAAGGAATTGTCGGGCGTATGCGGATAATGACTCAACGTATCGTCGCTGACCTTCAGCGTAAATGGTATCAAACGCCAGGGATGATTTTCCACTACCGGAAAGACCGGTGATGACAGTCAGCTTATTCCTGGGAATATCAACATCAACATTTTTCAGATTGTGTTCGTTTGCTTGTCTGACACTGATATACCCAGGTTTGAACCCGTTGAACGCATGCCCCTCCGGTGTGCTTTTCTTTTTCATTTATTAAAAATCAATATAACAACCAATTTTATCTAAACCTCCATTATTGATCGTCCAATCCAAACTTTCAACTTAAATCTCAAATTCCCCGTAACTCCCTCTGATCTTTGATTCTCAGGTTGTAAGCCATAAAATCTTTAAATAGAATAATTAAGTCCACGCAAATAAGATTACCATCATGTATTTAGTCGCGATTGCGTCAACTTTATAGACTAATTCGTAAATAACTTGAGGAACTCAACATTCCATTCGATGCTACGAGCTACGAGCCTCGAACCTCATATGCCGGAATCCAAACGGTTTTGAATGAGCAAAAACTTTCAGTTTTCTATGAGGGAAACAGCCAAAAACAAAAGCATCTCTATCTGCAGAAGTCCATGGAATTAGAACACGGTTTGTGGATTCACTTTTGATAAATATCTTTTCTATGTCCGACCTTCACAACCCAAACAGTAAGTTCGTTATCCTGTATTGAGTATACAATTCTGTATTTCCCATACCGAATTCGATATTTCTCTTGTCCTGACAGTTTTGTGCAATTGACCGGGCGTGGATTTTCACCAAGGTCATTTATAAGATCAAGTATTTTAACCAAATCCTTTTTGGGTATTGGTTTGAAATCTTTCCAAACTGACTTTTTGAAAAATACCCTATAGTCGGCCATCTTTTTTGAGCTTCTTAATCATTTCTTCATAGCTAATTAATGGCTCGTCAGCTCTTTTCTCAAATGCTTCAAGATCTTCAGCATCTTCAGCAAGTGCCTCCTTCAAGACCGCATTGATAATTTCAGACATAGATCGGGAAGTTTCAATTGATTTTAGGCGCAGTGCTCGGTGTAAGGCAGGATCTAGATATATGGTGGATCTTTTCGTTAATGCAGCCATTATGCAATCTCCATTTTATTCAAAACACTATGACATTATAGCGTTAGAATGTCAAAACAACTTTAGTCCAGATACTCAGTTTTATTTGGAAGTGATTCGGTATCCTTTTCCTTCGAACCACATAGCTGATCGGACTCAAATAGAAATATATTTATTGAACAGATTTGGTAACTATTCACCACAGAGACACAGAGGCCGCAGAGAAAAGACTTAGAATGGTAGAAGAATAAACATACCCAGGATTACCCAGTAGACCTCCCCTTGTTTGATTACCATTTTTCCTGACCAATAATGTTTTTATGTTTTTCACGATGTGATTCGACCAGATTTTGTTCTTCTTGGTCTTGCTCTTTGCCATAAACGCTATTTAATTCAGCAAGTAAAAAACGGTTTTCCTGTTTTTTATGTAGTCTTTAATGGCAAGGGAAATAAGGGATCAGTCTTATTAAGACAATGTACCGCTTTGCAAAATCGGGTCGGACCGATTCTGGAAATCATCTTTACTCTATTGTCTGTTCAATGTATTCTCAAAGTAT
>JAKSDL010000777.1 GCA_022360105.1 Pseudomonadota bacterium | reverse complement strand
TGGCTCTCCGGTTTCCATTCCTTCTGAGGTGATGGGTTGCAGGAAGAATCCAATTTCGTGAATATCATAAGCATTTTCTTCCTCCCCTTCCTTGGGCAAACCAGCAACGGCAGTGATATGAAGGCGATTGGAATCTTGCACCACAACACTTTCAATAGTTACTCGCTGAAGTTCGTTTTCTAGCACTGTGATCGCCGGGTCTACATCATATCCGGCTCCATGGGCATCACCCAAAGCAACGTGGCTGAACCTGTAATTACTTGTTGTTGAAAATCCATTCATCAAGGCTTCTCTGCCCTGATTGGTAATGACCGGGGTTAATGCATTTGACATTTGATTCTCCTTTAGTTTGTTGTTTTAGCTATCTTTTTTGGTTTCGGAGTCTGCCTGCAAATCTAAAACAAATTTTACATACACAGGGGATCTGGTTTTAAATCCAACAGGTTTTGTTGTTTTCATTTTCAAAACCGGAAACTGAAATTCCAGATTGTTTGTCTTTATTGCCCTTGTTTTATGACCTATGGGTAGTACACTTTCTGTTTGAAACTTGGGTGTTGGCTTGGCTAAAAATGACCAACTGGAAATTGATCTCAGTTTACCTGACCAGGGTTGTTCGTTCCTGAACTTCAGCTTAGGTTTCACTTCCATATAAAAGCGAGCATAAGGAACTGCACGAATGGAGCTTTGAACCCTAAGAGGTGATTCAAGTTCAGCTCCCCCCACTGCAAGTGTGTAGCGGGTACTGATCGGTTTTACAGCATCAACAGCCTTGCGAAGTTTTTGATACAATTCGGGTTTTAAAAGTCCTCTGCCTCCCAAAACGCCTCTGCCGATCAGCAAAAGGATTTCAAAATCGGGAGCCTGCCTGGATTTGTAACGACCAGAGTCCGGTTCAGATTCATTTTCTTGTGATTGATCCGTAGACCTTTCCTGTTCCCACCATTCTCGAATCTCGTATGAGGCATCGTATTTTTGAATATCCAGGATATCAATGCGGTCTTTATTGTCGGCCAAAGCCAATATCCTTCTTATTGCCTTCTCTACTGCTGCCCGGGTGCCTTTTTGCTTGTGATCACTTACACTTTCAGACACCAGTTGCCGCTTAACATTTTGATCCCAGTCTTCTTGCCAGGAATCCAAAGACATAGACCAGGCCAGCCAGGGTAAGAAATCTTCAGGTATTTTTTTGGCATCCCATAGTTTGCTGATATCGACCAATAGATTACTAATAGCTGATGATCGTCTGGCTAACTCCTTTTCCAATTCTGTTGCATTAGGAGGTAGTAAATCGTTTTCCAAGGTGTCCGGTAGTTTCATTAATTCAA
Source organism: Pseudomonadota bacterium (assembly GCA_022360105.1). The sequence continues at coordinate 1,681 of JAKSDL010000777.1, read as the reverse complement.
CCCAAGCCTGTTTTTATCGCTGACTTTCAACATCGTTCTTCATTGAGGCGGAGAAACCTAGTCTCCGAATGCTTCTGAAAACAAAAGCAGTCTTTTGATTTATGGCAAAACTGAGATCTGCAACCGGTCGGAAGACAAGATTAAACCGGGTTTCCAATCCGTCTTTGATTGGATTATAGGGAGCGCTGTTGCTTCCCAGCACCATATCACTTGCAGGCCGCAATAAACGAACATTTTCAACTCCTTTGCGATACAGAACGGAGTGAAGTTCATCTCGCAGAATGTTTTTACCCAAACGATGATTGCTGCTCACAAGTCTTGCCATGTCACTTCTTATCATGCCGGCTAGGCTGTCGAGGTCGACATTTGGCAGTACATCTATTACAGCGTGAATGGAAAAGTCTACAATCTTTGCCCAACGAACCCGGACATCATCAGTTACGGATCGCGATCGATCAACCGCTTGTCTGACCTGCTGCAAAACCGCATGTTCTCCTTCAGATCCGTTACCTTTTCCCTGGTCTGATAAAACAGTAATCGTTATCTTTTCCGGCTTTAAATCGTCACTGCTGACACTGATATCTTTGACATGAGCACTTGCGGATAATGCCTGGAACAAATAGGTGCCCTCACACCCTACCTGGCTCATTGCCTCCAGCGATAATCGGGACCTAAATCGCAATCGTTCATCCGATTCCATCACGGCCTCAATTGGTGGGGATGCCTCAGGATCGGCTTCTCTAATAATGAGCCGTTTTGTGCCGTATAAAGCCGCTACATGGTCCAGCTCAATACCTTTGGCCGTAGCCAGTAAAACAGATCTGGCACCGTCGTTGATTGCATTCCTCAAAGCCGTGGCTCTTGTTGCCAAAGTCTGGCCAAAAGCCCTGGTAAGATCCGTCTGAAATTGGTCGGGTTTGTCCGCCGATTCCTTTCGATCCGTCAAATCCGGGAGATATAGTCGTGACAGGTCAATTGCCGGAACCGTACTCATGCTGACTCTCCTTCACTTTGGTTTGAAGGCAGCTTTATTGGAAATCCTTCGAACATTTCTCCGTTTTGATTTGCAGTGTGGATAACCAGGCTTTCCGCCGATTCAGGAACGGCAACATCCATAAAACGGATACGATTTTCACCACCTGCTGAAATAATAGCCAAAGGAGGCATGCCTGCCACCTTTTTCCCTGCTTTGCTGCCCCAATAAACGTAGTAGTGGGTTATTCTGATTTCATTGACAGGCGGATTTATCACCAGTTCGCAAGTTATTTCTCCATCTTTGTTTCTATTGAATCTATTCAGGTAAGCACTACGAATCATTTCATCGGGAGGAAAGCTGTCGATCTTTATGTCAATTAATTCACACAGGGGGGCACAGTTTAAGTCTGTAAACAAGTCTGTCAGGGAAATGTCACGGGTGAAAGGTTCAAGAATAATGTATTTCACTCCTTCCTGATGCAGGGCAGAAAGAACACCTGTGCGATAAATCGTTGATCCAAATTGGAAACGTTCAGAAATGTATTCGTTTACTTTTACCTCCGCCGCAGTTCTTACTTCAGCAGCACCGGGCATGCTCTCTACTCCCAATCGTGCGGTGATTCTAAAAGGAACAGTTTCGGCTGCACGGACCTCTATTTTATGGCCGATAGGCCGAATGGAGTTATCGAGTAGTCGCAACCGGACT
>JAKSDL010000365.1 GCA_022360105.1 Pseudomonadota bacterium | reverse complement strand
CAAAATAACTCGACCCATAAAACTCACCGAACTCCCAGGGTTTTTCCAGTCCTACTCTATTGTTGGCACCGATAAACACCCCATTCGCCACAGCCTGGGCCGGTTGTTCCAGTTCCCAGAGATATTTGGATTTTCCGGTGACCGTTGCCGAAGGATTAAATAAGATTTCCGCACCTTTTAAGGCCAGCACCCTGGCGCATTCAGGGAAATGCCTGTCATAGCAGATAAAAATACCTATTTTCGCATAGGCAGTTTGAAAAACAGGAAACCCAAGATTGCCCGGTTTGAAATAAAATTTCTCCCAGAATCCCGGCCAGGTGTGAGGAATCTGCACCTTTCTCATCTTACCCAGGTAGGAGCCGTCTGCATCGATTACGGCAGCGGTGTTATAATAAACCCCTTCAATGGCCTGCTCGTAAACCGGAACGATCATGACCATGTTGTATTTTTTGGCGTATTCCGCCAGTCTTTCAGTAGTTGGACCCGGAACCGGCTCCGCGGTGTCGTACCATTTTGTATCCTGTTCCGCACAAAAATAGGGACCGTAAAAGATCTCCTGTAAACAAAGGATTTGCACGCCCTGTTTCCCCGCATCTTCAATCATGGGCAGATGCTTTTCAATCATGGCCTCCTTGATCTCAGCCGGAGAACCCTCATGCTTGGCATTGGCGGCCTGAATATGCCCGCATTTTACAATTCGTGACACTGTTACCTCCTTTTTTAGGGATTAAAGGGATAAATGATTGATAGTTAATTGTGAATAGTGAATTATCGTGAACAAAATGATGATATTGTTTGTTGTAGGATGAGCAACTGTGTTGCCCATCAATTCTTGTATCGCTCCTTTGGAGACGTTTTTTTCGTGTTTGATTAAAACACCGGGAAAATGGTAAGGCGGCCCTACGTGGCCGCCGGGATTCTTACCTGTCGGCAGGGACGCTGAATTTGCAAGGCTCGTAGCAAAGAACCCGCCCTACCGTTTGTCCCAAAAACTACAGGAACTTCAATTTCGTTTCTCCAATGTCCTTGCATTGAAAACCATTTAAATTCCGGGTCATGAGCCGCAAAATTTACAGGCGAACGGAATGACTGGTGGGACTACCAATTAATCCGGTTGGTGGGTTCGTCGTTTCACTCCTTAACCCACCCTACAGCTTGGTAAAACTTTATCTAAAGACATTGTAGTTACTTGTCATCCTGAACGAAGGTGAAGGATCTGTCCGAGTCTTCAAAATGCTCAAATACCTAAAATATTCAACATGAACATTGCCATGTTCACCGACTGTTACACACCTGCGAAAAACGGTGTGGTAACATCAATCCTTCAACTCAAGGAGGGACTGGAAAAAAGAAGCCATAAGGTCATTGTTGTAACAGTCGGAACATCTCAGACCTCCTCAAACAAACCCAACATTTATAGATTTCCCTCCATACCCTTCAATTCGGATATAGAGATCCACCTGGGTCGAGTGAAATTAAAAGCTGTTCTTGATATTCTCCAAAAAGAAAAGATCGAGCTTATTCACACCCATACCGAATTCACAGTGGCAAGAGCTGCAAAAAAAGCTGCAAAAAACCTAAAATTGCCATTGCTCCATACTCTTCATACCAACTTTCATGATTATCGACATTACCTGCCGTTTGGGCGATTTTTGCTGCCCGGTTTTATGTTGAATGTGGCTTACAAACAATTTTTGAAAGAATATCAAGCGGTTATTTGTCCTTCAGAGAAAGCCGAATCATTTATACAAGCCATTAATTCGAATAAAAAGACCTTTGTTATTGCCAATGGGGCTGACCGTAAGCGTTTCCATCCAAAATCAGCTGCCGAAAATGAAAAACAACAATTAAAAATACAGCACGGGTTAAACCCTGACGATAAAGTAATGCTCTATGTCGGACGAATTGCCAGGGAAAAAAGAAGTGTAGCCTTGGTTGAGTCATTGATTCCTTTGTTGAAAGTGAATCGTACCATGAAGCTGATGCTGGTCGGTTCCGGTGGAGAGCGGGAAAAGGTACAACAAATTACAAAGGAACATCATTTAAATCAACAAATATTGCTTAACGGCTGGGTGGAATGGGAGGCAATGCCTGAGATATACAGGATGGCCGACCTGTTTGTAACCGCTTCTCTAAGCGAAATCTGTCCCATGACCATTATTGAAGCCATGATGTCCGGGCTCCCCGTCATTGCCAGAAGAGATAAAGCGTTGGAAGGCTTGGTACAAGAGGGTAAAAGCGGATGTTTAGTAGATTCTGATCACATGTTGGAGGGTAAAATACTAAAACTATTGAATAAGAAATCTCTTTATCTGGACTATTCCAAGCGGGCGCTTGAGTTATCCTCTCGGTTCAACAATTCCGATTTTGCAGCCAGGATGGAAGCTATTTACAACGCTGTCTAAATTATCTGCCAAAAACCGGTCCACATTGTTCCAGAGATCTTCCTGTATTGCATCTGCCTCTCTAAGAAGTTCATGTTTTCCATCTTCAATGGTCACCAGTTCACACTTGGGTAAGTGTTTGGCTGCAAAGTGATGAGCAGGAATGGAGACAATTTTATCTGCCGTTCCACTGAACAGCATAATAGGGATACTAATCTTTTCCAAAAATGATTTGGAATTGATCCGTTTGATCGCCTTTAAAGTAGCGTTTAACCAAGAGCAGGTTGGACCACCAATCCTTAAACTGGGAGTGGATTGCAAAAGAGCCAGATCGTGAGCATATCTCTCGGGATCAGATGTTACGTTGTTTTCTTCAAAAGGAGTTTCAGCCCAGTTCCCACGACCAGGGATATAAGCACCCCCTAATCCAGCCAATTTCGCAGATATAGCCAAAAACCCGAATGCTTTTTTTACCCAGAATGGGGCAGGCAGATCAAACATGGGACAGCAGAATATTGCTTTCTTGAAAATTCCGGGATGATCGTGCAGATATTGAATACTGATATTCCCACCCATGGAATGAGCCATAAGAATGTAAGGCTGCCTGGCTTCAGGTAAAATAATGCTGGTTACCAACTGATACAAGTCGTCCACAAACTCCGAGAAATCATTCACATGGCCTTTTTCACGATTCGGCAAAGCCCTGGAAGATAATCCCTGACCTCTCCAATCCAGAGAATAGACATCAAAGCCTCTATCCAAAAGCTTGGAGATGGGCTCACCATATTTTTCCACAAATTCAGTCCAACCGTTTAATAGCAGAACAGTCCCACGACAATTATCTTTCCTGGTTTTTAAAGAAACATAGCGAATGGATGTGCCGTCCTGGGTTGTGAACGATTTCGTTGTTTTGAATAACTGTGCGTATGGAGATGGTGGTATATTCATGTATGAATGATGATTAAATTGAAACCGTATGTTTTTAACTGAAGACTTTGTTAGTTTAACCGACCTTATACAAGGGACATGATCTCACAAACAATTAACACAATTGTTAGACTGGATTTGATCCCATAAGAACTCACAATGAGGCAGTGTTCAGATTATTTCTGATAACAAACGGTAGGGCCGCCCTACCATTTGAATTGCATTCCAGAAAACCCCTTATTTAAGCGCTTATGGGATTTGATCGGGTATCCAAAACCAGCTAACCAATAACACCTGTTTAGATTCCGGGTCAAGCCCGGAATGACTAGATAGCATGCTATTCCTGCAGGTTGACATTTTATTTGAACCAAGCTTTTCATTTCTTGACACGTCAATATCAGCTTTCTATTATCTTCGCATAACTATAAATTTCTAAACCACTAAGACACGATGGGAATGAAGAAAAACTGAAAACCTTGGTGACCTTCGTGTCTTCGTGGTGAAAGCAGAAGGATCAGACTAATTGCCACTTACCAAAACATCTAAAGCCAAATGCCAAGAGACGCTCACTTTCTCTATTTCCTAGAT
>JAKSDL010000319.1 GCA_022360105.1 Pseudomonadota bacterium | reverse complement strand
TTGAGTTCATCAAGCAGCTTCTTGAAAATGTCGAGAGGGATGTCGAAAGCCTTAAGAACACACCCTTTGCCGGAATGGCGGTGGCTGCAAGGGAAGCCAATTTGGAAGTAAAAGGACTTGTGGGGAAATACATAGCCAATATCGAATCCTTACAACAGGCGGAGACCGAGATTTACAGCCAGACACAAGAGCTTCAGAAATTATTGCATGATATCGAGTCGGAAAACATTGGCAGCACCTTCAGGAATATCACTAAACTCAGCATTTTTCTGGGTGCATTCCTGATTTTTTCAACTCTGGCGCTTATTGTTCTCGGACTGTTTTTTGCCAGGGTCATTACGCACCCCATGCTCGAACTCCGAAACCAGGTCACAAATGTTGTGGAAAAAGGAGACTTCTCCGGCAAAGTGGATAATCCTCGAAAGGACGAAATTGGAGAAACCGTTAACGCATTCAGCACGCTGATGGAATCTCTTTTCGAATCGATTTCAGACATAAATCGGGTGATGGATGCGGTAGACAACGGCGATTTTACACAACGGGTCACAGGGGAACACAAAGGCGATCTGGAACGTTTGAAGAAGAGCATCAACAGCAGTGTTGAAGTTCTTGGCAAAACGATACAGCAAGTCGCCCAAAACAGCCGGCAAATTAACAGTGGCGCCAATGAACTGTCATCGTCGTCACAGGCGCTGGCTACCGGAGCAAGTCAGCAGGCTGCGAGTCTTGAAGAGATTAGTTCAACAATGGATGAAGTCAAAGCCCAATCATCGACCAACAACGATAACGCCGTCCAGGCCTCGGAGCTTTCTGACCAAACTATCGAGATCGTCGGTCGGGGAACCCGGCAGATGAAAGAAATGCTCGGATCGATGAACAGTATCAACTCCACCAGTACCGATGTATTCAAAATTATCAAGGTCATTGATGAAATAGCTTTTCAAACGAATCTCCTCGCCTTGAACGCCGCCGTGGAAGCGGCACGGGCGGGTAAATACGGAAAAGGATTTGCGGTCGTTGCCGAGGAAGTTCGAAACCTTGCTGCACGGAGCGCGGAAGCGGCTCGGTCAAGTACGGAGATGATCGAAAAATCGGGAAAAGAAGTTGAAGCCGGTGTGGCAAACGCTGACAAGACAGCTCTTGTCCTCAACGAGATCAGCGAAAGCATTGCCAAGGTAAACGACCTGGTGGCTGAAATCGCCGCTGCGTCCAAAGAGCAGACCGTAGGCATCGACGAAGTCAACAAAGGCCTGGCGCAGATTAACTCGGTTGTGCAACAAAACTCCTCAATATCGGAACAAACCGCATCGGCGTCTGAAGAGTTGAGCAATCGGGCAACCCAGCTTGAACAACTAATGGCACGGTTTAAACTGGATGAAAACCCGGCTGAAGAGATGGCCACGGAAGATAACGAAATGGAAGAACCGGAAGTTCCTGAATACAAGGCCTTGCCGCTACCTCCACAGGAAACGCCAACAGGTGAAAGGCGAGCAGCCGTGCAGATAACGCTGGACGATGACAGTTTCGGAAAATACTAACCCGGATTGTGGTATCAACATTCAAGGCAGTTAGCGTAGCTCCGGATGCACCTCTACCTCTATCCGCTCTTAATGCCCTGTAATCAAGCAGCTTATCAATAATCACCGGACCAAAGCTTTTAGCATTGTTCGTTGCAGCTGATTACTGGGCATCCAGTGGTTTCTTGACGTATAAAAACATCTGTACATTATATTGGTCCAGCACAATTTTGCATTGTGCTCCGGGTAGATTTTCCGCCATCTTCAGGAAGTCGTCTTCGGTTCGATAGATTAAATACCAGTCAAGCCAGTATTCCATGTACATTCGAGTTGGGTTTTGTGCATGAAAATTGCCGATCGCAATTTCCCCACCCGGTTTTAAGACGCCATAGAGTTTTTCCAACACACTGGTTGCTACAGGCGCAGTAAAATAGTCGAACAATCCCATGGAGTAAATGAAATGAAAGTCACCCCAACGACTTAAAAAATCCGGATTCAGCAGCATGACACGGACGGATTCCTGAATCAGATCATGGGATACTTTCGTATCCAATGATCTTTCAATAATATTCATTAGAGAGCTGGCTTCAGACAAGGCTTCTTCATCTTGATCAAGTAGGGAGAAATGAAGGCGTGAACAGTCCTTTTTGGTTTTAAGAATATCACCGATTTCCATAGCCGGACCGCAAGCAACCGAAAGAACTCGTAATTTTTCTTCCGGTGGAAGGTTTAATTCTCCCTCCATCGATTGCACTTTTTTACTTATTGTTTGTCTACGCTCGCGTACAGAATCGGCAGCTGCTTGTTCTACGGAGCATTTATGCAGAACTTTCCCAAAGGTCGATTCCCCTTCGTAATCGTTTTTGTAGATCATTCTCATCATTTCCGAATCACCTGCATAACCCCGGGGTCTTAGGTTCGATCTGGCTACCAACGGGGCTTGCAGCAAAATATTCCACATTTGCCTGCGTAAAAAGTAACCGTGAATTTTGTGCTCTTCGTCGCTAAAAGAGGAAACCATTGCGCCCAGTTTATCTTGTGACTCTGCCATGAATGCCTTAAGATCTGCTCCCATACTGTTGATAAATTTGTTTTCAACGAAATCCCTCACCTCTTGCGGCTCGTTCTTCGCGTCTTCATCAATTTTGGTCAAGAGATGGTCATAAACATTGAGTTCGTAAGTAAGATCGCTGACAAATTCCTTGAATTTGGGATCGATTTTTTCTTTATATTCGATAAGCGTAGGCAAACTCAAAGCCGCTTCTTCAAGGCTTTCGATTTTTGAACGAAAGAATAGTTTTTCAAAATTGTAAAAGTTAATCTGGGGCATGATATGAAACGTCTTGCCTCGACGCTCCGATTCCATGATCAATCTGCATGCTCCGATGGGTACTTTTTTATCCTTAACGTTAAGTTCCAAGTCGAATGTTTCATCGATATAAATTTCTTTTTTGAAAACAATTAAAACGGAATATTTTGTGCCATAGCGTGCTTCCACTTCGAATGTTCCGCTTTCAGTTGTCAACCAGCCTGATAATATCTTTGGTTGGGCCTTCATTATCTGTTCTCCTTGAAATTTTGATTCTAATAGAGGGGATCTTAAAAAGTGAGGGTGACAAAAAATCCATACTTCCAATTAACTGATTTCTGGCATTTCTAAGTCATTTCACAGGTTCAAGCTCGTTATTATAATAAATGAACAACTTCGGATTCCGACCATTTCGGAAGAAAGTCTGGATGTGTTGCTGTATGGATTGTTCAGCGAACGATGAGATTAAAATTAAGTGAGATCATAATAAAGCATAACGCACTGATATGCGAAAAATCTATATTTGGAATTCTCGATAAAGTAATAGCACCAACACTTGTAACACTTGCTTTAATAAAATAACGATTGTAGCTCGATTATAATATCATTTGAGAAAGTATATAGATTCAGATACTTGCTTAAGAAAGATTAGGGTTTTTAACTATTGGTACTTTTATTTCGCCTACATCTCTGATAAACGAATTATCGATATGAAATTACTAGTGGATAAATCTTATAGAGAAGATGGTGAACAGGAAACGAAACCACCACTTTGCTTAGGGTTTCAGTAGATCAACACGTTGAAAATCAGTGAAAAACAGAACAAATCCTCCTTTGACTTACTTTCAAAATAAGGGGTCATAAAGGATAAAGGCTGGAGTAGAATACCGGATAAAGTGTTTTTATTCTTCCCTTTGACACTTTACATTTCCACTTTTCCGAATGATGGTAGGTAAACGGATTGTTACCTGGAATTCCATTTTAACGATTCCCAGTTTTTCGCAAAGCAGTTAATGAATTCGATTGACATCTCATTTTAGTATGCAAATAAGCACACTATAAAAAAGTTGGGTTAGATAAAAAATATAGAGGAAAATTGTATGGTAGGAGTGGCATTTATTAATTGGTTTATCAATGATCGTTTGAAAGAAGATAGCCAAACTAAAAGTAGAGCCGAGTTATTGATCGGTTTTATTATTTCACTTTCTATCGCATCGTTAGCATACTCCACTATATTTTTCATTTTTAGACAAACAACTGCCTTCTTCATGATTGCAGCGGGTGGGATACTTATTTTTTTATCAGTTTTTGTTGTAAAATACCTGGGAAAGCTAGATCTTGCGGCTAACCTGGTGACCGGCTTTTTCTTTTTTATTATCGCAAGTATTGTATTTTTAGGAGGAGGCGTATTAGCTTCGGCATCCCCCTGGTTTGCTGCCGTCACTCTCGCCGGAATCCTTGTTGCCGGTGTTAAATACGGAATTATTTGGGGAATCTGTTCGACAATCTATCTATCCGGTCTGCTCGCTTTGCGACTCAATGGCTATCAGTTTCCCTCAATAGGTCTTTCTGAAATTGAACGTGAAATATTCTTTTATACCGGATATGTAGGGCTGACATTCATTACTCTGGCTTTTGGAATAACCTTCAGTGTTACCATCTCAAAAGTGGTTGCTCGAACAAAAGAATCCCGCCAGATTATTCAGGATAATATGGATCGGTTGAAAGAACTGGTTAGTGAACTGGAATATGTAATGAATGACTTTGCAAACGGTCATTTTGATCGACAGCTGGAAACGATGCATAACAATGACGAAATCGATCAGCTTACCATAAGATTGAATCAACCGATTGCAATGCTGGGGGAGATCATCTCAAAATTGGTCGTTGCCAGCACTTCAGTATCCGGGGGATCACAAAATCTGTC
>JAKSDL010000078.1 GCA_022360105.1 Pseudomonadota bacterium | reverse complement strand
TTTCTGGATCAAGCAGTGGAAGCATACGCTGGCAACAGACCCAGATCTATCATCAGTGACGATATTGACAGGAAATTTACATCAGTCCTGCAGACGATGGATAAGACACTGGAAGACGTGGAAGCTTAACAGTTTTCCATACCCAATAACAAAAAAGGCACCCCTTGCCGGCAAGTGGGTGCCTTTTTTTTTGTTGCTAATAACCTGTTGTTAAATTTATTCGGAACTCTTTTTGGTTTTGCGATTATATTTAACGATTTTAGCACCTAACTTTTCTAAATTAATGGATTCAGGAGGAGAGAAAAAAACCACCTGAAAATCAATGATCTCATTCGAACCGAATTCCTTCAATGAATCAGAATCCTTGGATTGATTTGTCAGAATCGATTCTATCTCTGCTTTTTTTAATGATTTCAATTGCCTATCATCCAGCGTTTCCCCGGCAAAACTCACTGATGAAATCTTTTCCGTCTTACCCTTAGGATAGAGATAACCCTCAATTTCTATTTTGCTAAGAGTAGTATCCTCACCGTATAAATTGTAAACCTGTCCGCTAAGCACATAAATCTGCTTTTCAAAGTTATTGTTTCCATAATAATCGCCGTTCAAAGGTTCCAAGATTGCGATTTTTGATTTGGAGTCAAATGACTCGGTTTGGGGAACCATGTCATATTGATCTTTTTGCATTTCAATGACAACGTAAGCAAGCGCAGCTAGAACAATGACTATCAATCCCCAAATCAACCACAAAAAGACACTTCTTTTACTCTTCCCAGGCTTGGTATCTTTCTTCTTTTTAGGCTTTTTCTTATTTGCCTTTTTCTCCGAATCATCAAGTGCCAAGTCATCTTCTGCTTCCGGCCAGGAGTCGGCTGATTCGTCTTTTTTGCCTTTCTTCTTTTTACCTTTTGGTTTCAGAAAGATTTTGTATTTGTGATCTTTCGAGATTTCATTGATGCCAAGGTCATCATCAAGTACTTCATCTTCTTCTCCATTGGTGAGCTTGATGGACTCAAGATATTCTTCATCTGCATTCTTTCCTTTATTTTTCCCCTTGTTTTCCTTGGCACTGACATCCCCAAATAGATCGTCAACTTCGATTTCACTTCCTTCGGGAATATCAATGTTGTCCAGTCCAATATCATCTGTTCCCAGATCTTCTTCATATGCCTTGGCCGAGGGGGATTCATCGGATAAGTCGTTATCGTCTGATTCCGAAATAGAGAAAAGGTTACCACACTTCCCACATTTTGCTTTTGTCGTTTCCTGCGTGATGGAGCTAAGAGGGACGGAATACTGGGTGCCGCATGAATCACATACAATGAATTTTTTGGGTGACTTTTTTAACAATTCACCCTGTTCTTCAGGGCTTAAGGGAATAAGTTCCGAACAAGTGGTACAGCGAACTGCAGAATCTTTTTGTGGAATTTTGTCTTCATCGATCTTAAAGGTTGTCTGACAGCTCTGGCATTGAATAAACATCGATTCCCTATTTTTCAAATGTGTGTTTTACTGGATATGCTTTCTGATCTCCAAGCTAAAATACTTGAAATCGTTTGAACAGGCAACGAGGTGTTATTTTTTGAATCCGACTTAGGTCGTGAATCGAGAATAAAACAATTCATAAAACGTGTTATACTTCTGAAGTTTTAAGACAATGTTTCCTCAAATCGTAAAATAAATCAACTTGAAATGCAAAGACTATCTGCTTTTCGACTCTGACGAGCATGGAGAATGTGATATGATGTAATGATAAAATCCATAAATATCAAAGGATTGTATGTTTTTATCAGTTCATTGTCGCCGTTGCCAATAAACCTAACATGTTGGCCATATTCCCTGAGTATCAAATAAATTGGGGGCGGCTTTTTCACAACCCTTCACAGAAAAGATTTCAGGATTTGATGTTGCTAATGCAAATAAATTACTCCTCACAAATAAATTTGCCTGGTCGATTGAAGTCAATTGATTTGCGTATAATTTATTTTTGATGTTTAGGCTGAGTCGTTTTAGTCAAATTCAAATATTGTCTTCAGGTAATGATGATATTTATTTTAACTGAAAATATTATTCATGCATTATGAATATGATGTTGCCGGAACTCAAAAATGCCTGATTCAGTGCTCGATACAGCTTAAAAATTATTTTAATTACAGATAGTTATCAGTATGATATTTAGAGGACAGTCATAATAATATTGTTGCTAAGATCAAGCCTTAACTGCTACGTTATCGATAAGAACAGCATCAAAATGGTGTTTTCAGGACAAAGCTGTCATCATTATGGTCTTTTTTATGCATGATGCTCGGGCATGAAAACAAAAGGAAATTGTGAATTACCATAATAATAATCCATTGGAGCAGTAAAATGAAAAAGTGCAAGGCTTTTAGATCCTTATTACTTGCCGCATTTTTTGTAAATTTTTGCTTGGTTTCGACATTATTTTCCCAGGTTGCACTGTTGGATCAAAATTCGCTGAGCGATGTTTCCATAACCACCGCGGATGGAAAACTGGCACTGGTATTTAAAGGTACCATAAAAACATTAGGTCGTGCAGATGTTGCCATAAGCAGGACTGAAGGATCAAATCAATTTACGATAGCTTTTCTGAATTCTCTTTGGGACGCCAAAGACATGAAGCCTGTGACGAGGCGCTTCAAAGCAACTGATCCGGTCAAAAATATTACAATAAGCAATAGTATCTCGAAAGATATCGGCAGGGAAGGCATGTTTGTCTTAACGGTCGATGTGGAAGGTAACGAAAACCTGAATCCCGAATTGGCACTTCCTATTTCATCCAGTGAAGTTAAAATCTTGTTGAAGGGCAAGGTTACAAAGGCAGTGACGGCTCAGACATTGGCCAGGGAGAGAGAAGAAGCTGCCAAACTCAGGGCGGCAATTCAAAAACAAAAACGATTGGCCCAGGCTACGGCAAAAGAATCTGTCGAGGCGATACTTCAAAGATATCGCAAACCCAGTATCATGCAGATTTCCATTTTTAATGCCAGTGGCTATTCCAAAAGAGCTTACGGGCTATCAGTATATTTAGGTAAATTAAAAAAAGAACATATTGAAGAATCTTTGGGAATGAAAATGGAGATTGTAAACATCTCAAATGCACGAGATAAAAATCATAAAATTTCCACTATTTATTTTCGAAATAATTATCTAAAACCAGCTTTATTTTTAGCCAAACTGATTAAGGGTGACCAAAGAGTTGTTCCACTGCCGGACCAGGAAGAGCGGCAGGGAGTAGATATCGAGATCTACCTTGGCAAGGACTATAAATAAGCATCTATCAGCAAACTGTTTATTGTTTTCCGGGATCACAATCGAATTGAATCGAAACCATATCTTTCGGGACTCGCGATGAAATCAACACGTATCAAACTATTATTAATTCTTGGACTGGTAATATTGATAGTCGGTAATTTGGCTGCCGTGCCCAAATACACCGATAAGGAAACTGCTTTAAGACTAGCCAGAGTACTGGATGAGGGCTCTTTTGGCCGCTATACCATTACGTCTACCTATGTCCAAAACGAGGATATAAACAATTATTATATTTCGGTTATTTTAAGTGATGGCAGCTCGAAGAAATGGTTCATTGATCAAATCTATAAATGGGCCAGGGAAGACCGCCTTAGATTAAGTGGAAATAAGGCGTTGCTTTTTCCTGATCCGGCTGACTCTACATTTAAAATCCTGGATAAAAACCTATTTCATAAGCTGGCTTTGCAGGCAAATGTATTTGTCAAAGACTTCAAAGTAGGTGATCCGTTATATGGCAAACAATTTCGATTCAGAATAAAAAGTTTCAGCTTGATTTCCCCGGACGAAACAGCCTTTGGAAGAGATAATACCGGAAGTAAATATCGCTATATATTGGATCTTTATAACGGCAATAGAGAACTTCTGACTTACGAAGATGCATACAAGGCGCAACAAAGTAAATCTTTAATTTACGAAAACAATTTCAAGGATACAACGTTTGAAAAAGCGTATCACATCACACGGATTTTACCTCGATCAAAGGGACCATCAGTAAATGGTGTTTCCCAATTTGGAATCGAAATACATTTCAATCAATCGGTTGATCTTTTAGGGGAACATTTTCCTTACATTATCTATGAAAAAGATACGGTTGATCGTAGAACCCGTAAACACCGTAGGGAATTCTATATCGACTTCACTGTTCCCAACAGCGAAGAAAGATTTGAAGTTAAGCCCATCAAAAATCTGGAGTACCTATACAACATTCATGTAATTAAAGATCCCAAGTACCCAAAAAGGCTAGTGCTGAGATCATCCTTAAATCCATCTGTAATGGATATACCACCTTTGGTGTATAAAAACGGAGAAAACACGGTTTTTGTTAACTTTTTCAATTTGGTTGACCAAAGTGTGTTGAGCCGTGGTATGCTATTGGAAGCTAAACATAGAAAGGAGGCTGAGCAAAGTTCCGTTAAGGAAATCAAAATTGAGAAAGTCATTCAAAAAGATTCAGACTACAGCAGAGCATATATTGCCGCCACTGAACTTTATAAGGAATCACAAGGAATAAAAGAGCCTGTACCTAGAATATTAAAGCTGGTGAACAGTATAAAGTTATTTGAGAAGGCTGCCTTGATGGCAGGTGAGGATTCTCAACTGTATGCGGCTTTAATGCAGCGCAACAAACTGCGCAACAATGTGATTGTTATTTCATTGGACTACGTCAAAGACAGACTTGCTACAGAACAGGTCGGTGGATCAGAAGCCAACGAATTGATCAGTATGCTGGATCAGGCTGAATCTTATTCCAGAAATCAACAGGTAATTAAGAATATTGAATTAATGAGAGAAAAACTTAATTCGATTCAATAATCGTATCCCCAAAAAAATAATGGAAGCGTTACCGAGTAACAAGGTTACAATCTCACGTTCAGAGTTTCTGGAAAGTTTTGTTCAACTGTATCATGCAATAAAAGACTACGATGAATTAATCAATCTGGTGTCTGGCAACAAGACTCTCGATCCCAAGGATATAAGAAAAATAATTCAGAGTAGGATCAATCAACTTGAGTTCGGCAGCGTGAATGTCAAGGCGATGGAGATTCTGGGCACCTATCTCAGATTCACTTTAGAGAAATTCAAAGGGGATAAGTTAACATTTCTTATCCCCGATAATCTGAATGACGATTTTTTTTCTCTCAACGATGGATTTCTGGATGTCTCCAAAACTATCCAGAAAGTTGAAGAAGACCTGAGAGAAGTTGAGGAAAAGGTGTACTACCTGGTTCGCCTGCTGCCCCCCCACAACGTCGATAAAATTCGTCTCTTACTAAAAACCATTGCCAGTTTTTTCAAATCGATCGTACGGAGGGATTTTGATGATATGGATAATCATATTAACCATATGCATCACCTCACTGCCAATAAGGAAAGCTATTTTGTCATCAATGATATCGGTCGCATGGTAAGAGACATTCATAATTCACTGCAGGACTTCAGCTCTCACGTGAAAGTTGAAGAGATGGAGCCTAATCTGGTTGATGAAATGCCGGATGCCATCGATAAGCTCAACCTTGTCATCAAGCGCATGGAGGAGTCTGCTAATTCAACGTTGGATAATGCGGAATCCCTGATTGAAAAGAACAACAAAAAAATTGAAACTAACAAAGAACTGATAAATAAATGTGGCAAAATTATCAGTCAGTTGAAGTCGGTGAAAGAATCCCATCCGGAATCGTCTGCAGAACTTGATGAGGTGATCGGAACGGTCGAGGATGAACTGATCATGAGTCTCGAAAAAAGAGACCGCATGCTGAAAGATGATGAAGGCATTCTGTTTGATATCATTGCTGCCCAGTCATTTCAGGATATTACTGGTCAGACGTTGAAAAAGATCATCGATTTTATCGAGCAATTGGAATTTAACCTCTTACAGATCCTTCAAAAATACAGCGGTCGAACAGTTGGAACGTTCCCAGAAGTAGGCTCTCCCCAGGAATTATCTCCTCTCGTTGGCAAGGAAACCAACGATGGCATTGTTTTGTATGGTCCCCAAGATAATAAAGAGGCCAGAAAGGAGATTGCCAAACAGGATGATGTCGATAAAGTACTGGCTGAATTCGGTTTTTAACAGATCTCATCTACTCTTCAGAAATTGACATAATCTCTTTTCTTCCGGTTGTGAGTTTCGGGATTCGACCGGGAGAGCTGGGTTTGGATTTTCCTCCCAACAATTTACTTGCTTCCAACTCTTTTTGATAGCGGACGAACTTGTCTTCATGGGCAGGTAACGGACGCATCGCTTCTGGTTTGTTCTTATGCTGCGAGGTTTTTTTCTTCTGCCGGTATGCGGCAGCTTGGTTTGCACCGTTTTGGGATATGTCAGATGTCTGCTTGGATTTTATGAATTTAATACCGGTCAGCTTCTTCAGAATTTTTCCAATTCTATATGATTCTTTAGGCAGTTTATCCATTGATGTTTATCTTTAAGCCTGAAAGCTGTCGGTATTTTTCCACGACTTCACCAAACTTGGTGTCAGGTATGGTTCTGATTACGTTTCCAGTCGCCTTGTCTACAATATCAACGTAGTATTGGCCGCCTTCCTGGCGTTGATAGAATTTCATTTCACGCCATTGAATGTTTTCTCCGATGAGTTTCTGAACGGCTTCAGGGTTATTGATTGCAGATTTTTCCAACTCAATGCGTTTGGTTGGCCGTAAGTCGGTCCTGGCTTCCTTCGCTTTTTCAAGGTGTCGGGTCTCATCCTCTTTTGGTTCAGCCTTACCCTTATCTTTTATGTCATAGGATATGTTTTTGTTCATTGGAACATTTTCAGTTTTCATCTTAACCTCCTTGAATCAAAGCTGTCCTTTAAGTCTTTTTGGCGCTGCCTTATGCAATGGACTTTTTTTTCGATAGTGATGAATGGTATTGTTTTGCGCGACATATCTTGACAGTTTTTTCCCCATTCCCAGTCGGGACCGCTCTTTTTCATACGTTTTCTCTGCGACCTCCAATTTAAGCAATGCAGCCTGGTTGTTTTCCTTAATGGAGTTTAGCAAGATGCCGATGTCGGTCAGTAATTCCTTCTCCTGACCTGTCGCTTTGATTCCAGTTTGCTTTTCCCGGGTCGATATTGCCTGATCGTTAACTTCAAGCATGGTTAGTAGATCCGAACGTCGCATAACATCGACTTCTTCCTGCTCGATATCGCAAACGGAACGAATTGAAAGCACAAGGAGATCGTCCAACAAAGACTTTTTCTTCTTAACTAGCTCTCTTAGCAAAGTATCTTTCATATTATTTATTCACAAGCATTTAAGCCATTATTTTCCAATACAAAACTCTGAAAAAATCTGATTCAACATGTCATCCGGAGTGGTTTCTCCCACTATTTCTCCAAGGGCTGTCAAGGTCTGGGTAAGATCCACGGCAAATAATTCCTCTCCCACACCGGCTTCCAAAGAATTTGTGGCATGTTGAAGGGTTGTGAGGGCATTCTCTGCGGCCAGCTTTTGCCTGAGGTTAGTGAGCATGGTATCTTCCATCCACCTACCTTTGCTGCCGGAAATGAAGTCATAGATTTTCTTTCTCAATCGCTCAATGTCGTTTTCCTCAAGGGCTGACATTTCTATATTATCATTATCCCGCCATTCATCAGGCAAGGATATCGTCTGATTTGGCAACAAGTCCTTTTTGTTCAGAACAATCAGGATCGGTATATTCGAAATATCAACATATTCCGCAAGTTTTATGCTGAACGACGGGTTGCTGACGTCGATTACCCACAATATCAAATCAGCCTTCTGAATAGCAAAGAATGCCCTTTGAATGCCTTCCTTTTCGATTTCATCCGCTGTTTCATGAATACCGGCTGTATCTATCAGCGAAGCCGGTATTCCATGGATCGAACAGGATTCTTCAATGGTGTCTCTTGTTGTACCGGGAGTCTGATTTACTATCGAGCGAGACTCTTCCAGAAGTCCGTTTAAAATCCTGGATTTTCCTACATTTGGTTTACCTGCCAAGACAATCTTATAACCTTCTCGTATTTTAATCCCTGTCTCCGCTGAGAGAATCAGCCGTTGTAATTCCTGCTTGGCGTCATTCATTTTCTCCCGGATCTCCTGGGTGTAGGCAAATACAGTGTCTTCCTCCGGAAAGTCTATGCCGGCATTTACCAAAGATAATACCCACGAAACCTGCTCTTTGATCTTTTCAATCTTTTCGTACAGCTTGCCCTTTAACTGGTTAACAACCATGTTCAAACCCAGCTGGCTTTGGGCTTTGATCATATCATTGGTTGCTTCCGCCTGTGTAAGATCAATTCTACCGTTTAAAAACGCTCGTTGGGTAAACTCTCCGGGTGCAGCCAGTCGCGCTCCTAAATCCAGAATCAGCTTTAATATGGTGTTGGTAATAAAACTGCCGCCATGGCAGTGGATTTCCACCACATCCTCAACCGTAAACGAATGCGGCTTTTTCATGGTACAAAGCAGAACTTCATCAAACGTTTTGTCTTTTGATTCTATCCAGCCGTAGGTCATGGTCCTGTCTTTGACCTGTTCAAATGAAGACACTGTTTTTGGCTTAAATATTTGGGCAGCCAGGCCCAAAGCAGAGTCCCCGCTGATGCGAATGACACTAATGCCCGCCTCTCCGGGTGCTGTCGCTATTCCGGCGATCGTATCGTTAAAACCTGATGTCATGCTTACCGGATTGGTTTCAGATTCTATTTCCTCAAAGGTTACTGGTTATGATTAGTGTGTTTTTAGGATACAACCAGCTTCATTGAATGTCTCGTACAAAAATCTCTCGATATTCATCCAAATAAAGCTCGGATAACTGAGCCTGCGAATCTTGTCGCATATTCTGGACAATCAGTTTCTGCAAGGTTCTGTTTTTCTGGAAGAGGCTGCGAACGGCATAAAAGTGTTTGTTTTTTTTGTCAAAACATCGTCTGACAGAATTTGCCATGTAGTTTGAGTCTTCAGAAGAGTACCAGGCATAGAATAATTCGCTCTCTTTGCGGGTTTTGTAGTAAGAGCGAAACAGTTCCTTGGCGCGCTCATGGAAAGCAAATCCTGCATCCAAACGGGTTTCGGCGCATTCAATCTCTATCCTTTCCAGCGTTCTGGGTGCGGATGACCATTGACAGGCAGAAAACAGAAACAACACCAAACAACAGATCATTAACTTTTTCATAAAGTCTGTCTTTTATATTAATTACAGGTTGTTAGATTCAAAACTGGCAAGCTGCTTAGCCACCATATATTAAGACATGCAAAATGAAATCCTCAATAGGACTCACCACATCACTAATTGTTTGGTAAAAATGCAATCTTTAAACCTTGGTTTATTAGGATACGAATTTCAATCCGTTTTCCGCTTTGCTCCTTATTACAAGCGATTATACCAAGAACCTGCTTTACATGACTTTAATTAAAATGCTATGACATAGAATATTCTAATTATAGAGGAAAATCCAAAACCTTATGATTCATAGGGTTTTAGATCAACACTCTGAATAAATATAAAGGTTTATTGTTATGGATCTAGCTGCTCTAATCGGGACAATAGGCGTTTTTTTCGTCTTTGTGATGGGGTCATCCGCTAATTTTACAAACATGGGTGGCATTGCCTTAATGTGGAGTGCTCCGAGTCTTATCATCGTATTGGTTGGAACCCTCATGGCCACTATCGGTTCTTACCCTTTGGAAGTCATCACCGGTCTGCCCAGGTCTTTGGGAAAAGTTTACAAGTCGAAATCGGTTCCCTTAATCGAGACTCTCGTTATCATTGTAGATGTAGCAAAAGTCGCCCGTAAGAATGTGTTGGCCATTGAAGATTCCCTGCCCAGCATAGAAAACGAATTCCTAAGGAACGGATTGCGGCTGGTTGTAGACAGGGTAGATAGAGAGCTGGTCACAGACATCATGATGTCTGAGATGAAATATGCGGATCAAAAGCGAAACCTGGATCAACAGGTGGTAAAGTTGATGTCCACATATTCTCCGGCTTTTGGGATGATTGGAACGCTGATTGGACTGATTCTCATGTTGGCTGATTTAAGTGATCCGAACTCAATTGGCCCCAATATGGCAATCGCTCTTATAACCACATTGTATGGAGCTTTTTTATCAAATGGTGTTTTCCTTCCGTGGGCAACTGCATTGGATACGGCACGCAGAAATGAGCTTGTTTTATACGAAATGGTCAGGGACGGCGTGTTATTTATCGAGAAAAACGAACGGGCAGAATTTATAGAGCAGGATTTGATGAACTACTTGACACCTGAATTAAAGGCGAAATACGAAGAGCTTAAATTCAGCAGCGATAAAGGTAAATAATGGCTGTACAAGAAGAAGTCGAATGCGAATGTGGGGAAGAGCGGGTAGAATGGATCTATACTTATGGAGACATGGTAACCCTGTTATTATGTTTCTTTGTGCTGCTTTTTGCCATGTCCAAAACAGATGAAGAGAAGTTTAAAGCCATTTCTGCTTCTTTTCGAGGTGGCCCGCCGGCTTCACCATTTATGTTTACCGGTGCTCCAACACCAATGGAAAGTCTGGAAGACAATCTCAGAAAGGCCGATATTGCAGAAGTAACTGATATAACCATGGATGACAGGGGAATCTCCGTTTCATTCAGTGATTCGGCGGTGTTTGCTCCCGGTTCTGCCGAACCAACACAAACCGGGGTTGACACTATTGAGAAATTTGCCAGGATCTTGTACGCCATACCAAACAGAATCATCATTGAGGGGCACACCGACAATGTGCCCATAAACAGTCCCACCTTTCCTTCCAATTGGGAATTAAGCGGTGCCCGGGCTGGCTCAGTTGCCAGGCTGCTGGAAAGATACGGAATTGAAAGCAATCGCATGGAACTTGCTGGTTATGGGGATACAAGGCCAAAAGTATCCAACGATAGTCCGGCACTTCGGGCAATAAACAGACGCATCGATATCCTGATTAAGCCTGAAGGATTTTAAACAACAAGTTCAGGTTTGATAATTTTCGGGATGCATACAAGAATCCCAACCATTCCTAAAATCCTCACGTTCCGGAGTACCTCTATATTAATTTTGAATCGGCTAACTTAAGTATATAAATCAAAAAATTATGGCAAAGCTAAAACGATATCCAACCTTGACCAACCAAGCTTCGGTTAACCCCTATAAAATTGCATCAGTTATTTTAGCAGGGCTATTTATAATTGGCTTTTTTTATGGAGCAATACAAATTATTAATGAACTCAGATCAATATCCGAAGGCCAGCAGATTTTAATATTAAAACTGGCGGGTGGAGAAACCCAAACTGTGGAATCAGAAAACTTTTCCCGGGATCTTTCTGATTCAGATGCAGTTTCCAAAGTCGAGTTTGTTAAATTCAGGAATGAAACCCGTAAAAAGATAAGAGACCTGACCAAAGACCTGAGGTTGGTTCAAGCCAAGTTGCGCATGAAACAAACTGTACTTGATAAGTACTAGGTTTAGGGAGGAATTGTTTGTTATGGCTTCAACGGATTTCTATCTGCGGGGTTTGGAATACCTGGAGCAGTTTCAAAAAGAGCCCTACCCCTGGCTAAAAGAGATTAAAAGGGTTGGGATCGCGAGGAAAGTTCCGATCATCGATGATGATATGGGTCGATTTTTGAAAATGCTTTGTGCCTTAAATAAACCTGCTTCCATCTTGGAAATTGGTTGCGGAATTTCTTATGCAACTCACTGGATGCTATTGGGACATCCGAATGCACGAATTACCGGCCTGGATTACAACCAGGACCGATTGGACATATGCGCCGACTTTTTAAAAACGTCGGGTTTTTCTGGTAATGTCACATTGAAGCGCACCTGGGCCAAAGACTTTTTTCAGACCCAAACATCCACCTTTGACCTGATTTTCCAGGATTCAACAAAAAAAGAATATGCAGGAATGCTGGAAAACTGTTATCAAAGTCTGAAGCCGGGAGGGTTGTTGATAGTGGACAATATATTTTATAATGGCAAAGTCATGGGACTTGCTGATGACCAGGAAAAGAAGTACAGGAAAGCAGTCGAAGCCCTTGAACTATTTAATCAACAAATTTCGAATCATGAAGGATTTGATTGTCATTTCTTTGCCATTAGTGATGGTGTGTTGGTAGCGCAACGTAAATCATAAAGGGAGTTCATGAGCGTTCCAGTAAAACAACTAAACAGGGAACAAAAGATTTGGTATGCAAAATTCGTCATTGGAGCCATTTTGGCGGATGACGAAATCAGCCCGTCGGAAGTCGATTTTTTAAAACAGGTTATTGGAATCGTCGATTCACCTGTTTACAAAAAAGAGCTGATGCAATTGATCAGCGTGAAAAAAAGACCACCCCTGACTCCTCCAAACGGCATTCCCAAAGAAATACTGGCAGCGATATTCATTGAATTGATTCTGATAATGATTTCAGATCTGGATTTTGCCGACCAAGAAAAAGCCTATCTCAAAGAGGTCGCGAAGCTGTTCAATTTTTCCAACACATACTTTACCGAGTTAATGCATTGGGGTGAAGAAGGGCTTGAATGGAAAAATTCGCAAAGATACCTGGTACGAAAGGATGGAAAAATAGAAAACTTCCATGTGCCACTCGATAAATTGAATTCGGAACAGAAAAAATGGTATGCAAAGGTCCTGATTGCAACCATTATGCTGGATGGTCTGATAGAAGATACGGAATTGCAATTCCTAAAAGCTGCTATGTCCTTCCTGGATAATAAGAAAGACCAACAGCAGCTCGTCGGGTATGTCAGAAATAAGATGTCGCCGCCAATCACCGAACCTCCGGGCATTCCGGAAGAAATTCTATTGCTGATATTCTTTGAAGTAATTCTGATTGTTTCAGCAGATGAATCCCTTTCTTACACAGAGCAGGGGCATTTAAAGAATATTGCCAATATTTGCGGGTTTGACAGCGAGTTGTTGGATAAAGCGGTAAACTGGTGCAATAAGGGAATAGAATGGAAGCAGAACAAAAATCCGCTGATTGCAAAATGCTCGCTCAGCGTAACATCAAGACCTGTTGAAACCCACGGGCCCTTGGTGCCGTTCCCCGGCAATAATTCGGTCCTTTACAGGAACCTGGAATGCTTTGCTTGCGATTCAACTAAAACGTTGAAAGGATTCCAGTTAAAACCGCACAGCCAGGAACCTAATCGGAATATGTTCGGTATTACCACCTATCTGGAAAGCCTGGGTGATCAGGATTTTATCGATTTCAATCTAATCAGGGTGTTTGTCTGTACGGACTGCTTGTTTGCAAGTACGGATAAAAATCTGTTTAGAAAAAGTAGCAAAGACCAGGTACCGCCGGTTCTGGGATCTCCCAAATTTAAAGATCAGTGGCTGAAGGGAATCAGTCAGCGAAAAAGCAGATTGACTGCCGATCTCAAAGAACTGGATGGTATTGAGCGGTCATTGCCAGTTGTTATCGATTCATACACCGCTGCTATTCGCACAAACCTGGCATTGGCTAAAATAAGCAAGGATCAGTCATATGAATGGCAAGCCGTAACTCTAAAGCTGACTCTGGCAGAGATTCTGATGAATAACGGCGACGAAGCAAAAGCAGACGAAACAGTGGATGATGCCATGGCAATTGCGGATGATCTGTTTCGCAATGCCGCCAATAATCTCATCGCTATCAGAAGCGCTCGTCTTTTGATCTTTATCGCCTTATATAAAAACGATATTCGTATAGCAGGTCCTTTTGTTGATTACATAAGAAATCTGTATCTTAGCCCTGGTAATAATTTGAAACCTAATGAACTGGCTGTACTTAAAAAAGTTTATGGCGAAACCCAAAACGCTGTAAAAAACAGGGCTGACTATAAAAAGGAGAACCTCACCGGCTACCATCTGGATATTTGATCAAAATGTAAATACTCAGAGCCCTTAAATTTAAAAGAGAGTTGGCAACTCCTTGGTTCCCAATGCGATCCTTTGTTTTATTTTTTTCTTTTTTCCATTCAAAATAATCCACTCCTCAGACTACCGAAGGCTGGCTCGGCGTGGGCAAAATAGACAGCCAGTCAAGCAGACTCGTCCAGCCGGGATATCATCGCGCCTTTGTTTTTGCTCTTAACCTTAATCTTGCTCTTAATCCAACTATTTCAATCTTCTTCAATTACGCTACCCGAATCTCCCAGGTTTCCCCTTTGCCTACAATGATTTTTTTAAGCACTTAATTTGCTGAATGAGATAAAGATTAAGATTATGATTATGATTAAGATAAAGATTAAGATTAAGAACGGGCTCTGGTAGGGAAACAGGAGTAGGAACAAGATCAGGAACAGAACCGGGTTCGACAAGCAGGCTCTTTGTTTTTCGGAATCTATTTCATTCATTTAATCCAACACATAGCTGTATGTCATATTTATTCAGCTTTTCCATTGAAAAAACATAGTGGAAACAATAATACTAATCCTATTGAGCACAATTTAATGGATAAATGGTGCGTTTAGATATCAATTTTATATAGCCCAATAGAACCGGAACTGAATATGTTTAAAACAATAAAAAGCAAAGTTGAATTTCCAAAAATAGAAGAAGAAATACTCGATTTTTGGGATGAAAATCGGATCTTCTTTAAATCTCTGGAACCAAAATCGGAAGGCAAAACATTTTTCTTTTACGATGGACCGCCATTCGCCACCGGATTACCTCACTATGGGCATTTAATAGCAAGTACAATTAAAGATGTTGTTCCCCGTTATCAAACCATGCTGGGCAACAGCGTTGAACGTCGATTCGGTTGGGACTGTCACGGGTTGCCGGTTGAATTTGAAGTTGAAAAGGAATTGGGTCTCAAAGGATCTGCCGATATCGAATCACTGGG
>JAKSDL010000341.1 GCA_022360105.1 Pseudomonadota bacterium | reverse complement strand
TTTGAAAAACAATATCAAAAAGAAAATGAGTTTGCTTGATTACTCAGATTATATCTCCCTGTCCGAGGATCAAATTGATAAGCTCAAGACGTTTAGAGAATTTGATGAGTATATTACCGCACCCATCCACGGATTTAAAGGTGCGGATGACTATTATGAAAAGTGCAGTAGCAGACAATATTTAAAAGATATTAAAAACAGAACGTTGATTATTCAGGCTAAGGATGATCCGTTTATTTCTGAAGATGCCATTCCCACTCAACAGGAATTATCTGAAAATGTCACCCTGGAACTTAGTGACCGAGGAGGTCATGCGGGATTTATTTCCGGGGGTAGTGTGTTTTCTCCCCATTATTGGCTGGAAGAAAGGATTCCCGGCTATATCAAAGACCGATTGGCTAACAGGATTGATTGAATTCTCATCGAGTTTGCACTTAAAATCAGATCCGGATCCAATCAAAACAATCCCCTTCGATCTACAACTCACTGACAGCCCGGGCTATACGCTGCAATCCCTCTTCCAGAGTTGATTTTGGGCAGGCAATGTTAATCCTTTCAAATCCTGCTCCGGATGGTCCAAAAGCGATGCCATGATCCAATCCTACTTTGGCTTTCCGATTCATGAATGCTTCCAGTTCAGCCGGATTCAAGCCCAATTCCCTGCAATCCAGCCACACCAGGTAGGTGCCTTCGGGTTGAATGACTTTAATTTGGGGTATGTTTCGGGCGAAATATTCCACCAGAAAATCAAGATTTGCCTGCATATAGCGAAGGAATTGTTCCAACCATTCATCTCCGTCTCTAAAAGCAGCTTCCATGGCCACCATTCCAAAGATGTTACAGGTCGGTAAAAATCCTTTGCGTGTTTTTTTAAAATTGTCCCTGATTTCCCGATTCGGAATAATCACCACCGAGGCTTCCAAACCAGCCAGGTTAAATGTCTTGCTGGGAGCAATGCAGGTTATGGATCTTTGTTCAAATTCCGGGGAAATACTGGCAAAGGGTGTGTGCTGATAGCCTTTAAATAAAAGTTCACAATGTATCTCATCGGCAATCATAACAGCATTTTTCTTGACGACCAGTTCCCCCATTCTGGTGAGTTCTTCTTTCGTCCAAACACGACCTACGGGATTGTGAGGGTTGCATAAAATCATAGCTTTGACCCTGGATGGCAAAACCCCCATTCGATTTTTAGGACGAAACTGCCTTTCAAGATCGTCAAAATCCACCTGGTATTTATCTCCATCCAACTTCAATGGATTGTTTCCGACCTGGCATCCGTTGTATTCAATTGCCGACCAAAAAGGATAATACACCGGATCCTGATGGATAACAGTATCCCCGGGAACAGTCAAAGAACGAATAATGGTATATAGGGAAGGTACCACACCCGGTGTTAATTGAATCCACTCCGGTTTGACTTGCCAGTTGTACAGTCGATCAAGACGGCTGATTATCGCTTCAACCACCGATTTCGGTTCCGACAGGGAGTATCCGTAAACTTCATGTTCTGTACGACGCCTTAAGGCTTCAGTTATAGGCTTTGCAATGGGAATATCCATATCAGCCACCCACATGGGCAACACATCATCGCTTCCAAATAGGAAATTAGCGGCATCCCATTTGGCACAATCGGTGTTCTTTCTGGGTATCACTTTGTCAAAGTCGTAATGTTCCATTTCATCGCCTCTTAACCGAATTCGTATTCTAGCCCCACTTCAAGATAGTGGGGTACACTTGGCATGTTGCAGCACAAGATATTGATAATAGTTGGTTAGCCTTCAATTAGACAAGTCCGGGTTTATTCATCCTGAAGCTTATTAATAATGGATTGGCGTAAAGCCGGCAGGGTACAGTTGTGATTATCACGCACATCAAATGTCTGGCAGCCCAGTTTTTTAGGCCATTCCAATAACCTGGTCCTGGGACGGTACATATCTATAAAATCAAAATTTGCCGTCGTAAAATTCTTAACATCAAACTTTAAATTTCTTACGATCGTTAACGCTTTCAAAAATGCTTCCGGTAAGTTAACTGCGGAACCGAAATTTAACAATGCTCCGTTTGTCAAACCAGTAACCGACCCGGTTAGTAATTTAAAATCTCTAAAGGATGTTTCACCTAATGCAGCGCCATTACAACTGGGATGTTGGTGGATGATATCACCTCCGATAGCAATATGAACTGTGACAGGAATATTCAAACGATAAGCCTGGTAGAAAAGGCTTCTTTCTTTGTAAGGCAGGTTCATTGTATCGATCATTTTACCTACAGCAGCACCATAGCCGTAATCGGCTGAATGTGCATTGTTGATGGCTTCATTAAGCAGTTTCCCGGTCTCCTCCACCATGCCGAATGTTCCATCTTCCAAACCGCGTTCAACATCTTCCGATGTTTCACCGATCAACGCCACCTCAAAATCATGAATGGAAACCGCACCGTTTACAGCCAGATGATTCACATAACCCCGTTTCATCAAATCGATCAACACATCTGAACAACCGACTTTAACCACTGCCCCACCGAGCATCAAGATTATTTTCCCGGTCTTGTTTTTGGCGTGAATCAACTTTTCGGCAATAGTGGAAATCTTATCCTTCTCCTTTGTCTCCACCACCTGATTCAAGGGTATCATCTGGTCGAGGGTAAACTTATTCTGACGTTCCCGGATGGGATAAGTGGTTATTTTGGAAAAATCGATCATACAAACTCCTGAAAAATACCGGCTAATAAACGATATCTAACCGATCCATGATAGGTTTTGGTAAAATTTATTTTTAATTTCAGCATTTTGGCCAGTCGGACCCATTCTGTAATACCTCCGTTTATTTCAACAAAAAGCCTGAACCAAATCAAGGCAATTAATATGGTTCGACACCTGGAAAAACCTTTGTTTTTGTGGATTCCTGGTGATCCCGGCCGCTTGACGCAAAGGCAGGGCAAGCATATAGTTAAAGGTCACCCGATTGGTGAATTGATGACCCGGTCCCGGCAAATTTGTCTCTGATAAAGCCCCCGGACGTGGTTACCTTGAATCTAACATCTTACGCTTCAAAGGATTAAAATGGAAAAACTAAAAGTAGGCGTAATCGGCGCAACAGGAATGGTGGGGCAACATTATATCAGACTACTGAACAATCACCCCTGGTTTGAGGTGGTTTATGTAGCCGCATCTGCTCGCTCGGCCGGAAAAACCTTTAAAGAGGCGGTTGCCGGTCGCTGGCTGATGGAAGACGCCATGCCGGTTCAACTTGAAAACATTGTTGTGGAAGAAGCCACAAATGTAGACGCCGCCAAAAACCAATGCGACTTTGTGTTTTCAGCCGTGGAAATAAGCAAAGAGGCTGTGAGGGAATTGGAAAACACTTACGCTTCACAGGGTATCCCGGTGGTTTCCAACAATTCGGCCCATCGTCACACCAGTGACGTGCCGATGATTATTGCTGAAATCAACGATCATCACCTGGAAATCATTCCAACCCAGCAAAAACGATTCAACAATAACAAAGGATTTGTGGTCGTAAAACCAAATTGCAGTTTACAAAGCTACATGACCCCTGTTTACGCTCTGATCAAGGCCGGTTATCCCATTCAGGATATGATTGTATCAACCATGCAGGCTGTTTCCGGAGCCGGTTACCCAGGCGTTTCCTCACTGGATATGGTTGACAATGTCGTCCCTTATATTGGCGGTGAGGAAGAAAAATCGGAAGTTGAGCCACTTAAAATACTTGGTGACATCAAAAACGGTGAATTTGAAAACTACCAGGGTATAAATATTTCGGCCCATTGTAACAGGGTTGGAGTGATCGATGGCCATATGGCTTGCGTCAGTTTGAAGTTTAGGGAACGTAAACCGGGTATTGAGGAGATCAAAAGTATCTGGAGTGGCTTTACTGCGGTACCCCAGGAACTGGATCTGCCATTGGCGCCCAAACAACCGGTTATTTATATGGAAGAAGCGGACAGGCCACAACCCAGAAAAGACAGGAATCTGGATAAAGCGATGGCTGTTACGGTTGGCAGGTTAAGGGAATGCAATGTCTTCGACTACAGATTTGTTGGCCTTTCTCACAATACTGTTAGAGGCGCTGCAGGTGGAGGCGTTTTGAATGCTGAATTGTTGAAAGCGCGAGGTTTTTTGACCAGCCAGGTCTGATTCATCTCCTCAAAATGAAAACGGGATATCAACCTTCGCAGATATCCCGCTTATTACTCTCCTTTTCTTATACTGGCTTGATTTCGCCTGATCAAGCTACTTTGCCGTGACTTTGCATTGTACCTTTACTGCTTGAAGGCCTTTATCACTCTCTTCAATATCGAAAGTAACTTCGGCAGCGTTTTCCAAAGTGCGGAAACCGTTTCCTTCAATTGCTGTGTAGTGTACAAATACGTCACCATGACCAGCCGATTCGATAAAACCATAGCCTTTCTTGGCATTAAACCATTTTACCCGACCTTCGGCCATTTCTATTACTCCTGATAATTAAAAAATCGTGTAGGAATGTTGCTTTGAAATCCTGCTTTAAACCCCTTCAGCATAAAGCGAATGGTCGACCGCTAATGGTTTCAAAATACCAAACCCACCTGCCCAAAAAATCCCGAGTAACACATGGCACCCGGAAGAAAGTTATAACTACAAGCTTAAAAAGAAAAAAGCAAGTCTAATTTCCTAGATTTTCTAGTTTTTTGAACCGACTTATAAACTCTCAAAGAGCACCAAGCTTTTCAGGGTGCATCAACAGGGAGATTTGTCCCCGAGCCAAGTATAAAAGCGAATCTAGATAAGCAATAATTATACCGCTTGAACCAATGGACTATTGTAACCGCCTCAAACCGATAATCTACCTATCCTCTAGATCCATCGAAAAATACCTATATAATATATAGACGTGTCAAAACGTGCTATCATGCGGAAATTACGATGAAACAGTCCCAATGGCACCCCTACTGGCCTTTTTTCAATTGTGATAACAGTCAGGACTGCATTGTCACCAAATTCACGATCGCTCCGGATAACCAGTGATGCTTTGAATTTCGGAATACAATGGCTGCAACCGCTTGTATAATTTTAAATATACTCTTTTGTATAAATTGTCGTAAATCTTTCTATTTTTTTCCACGGGCTCATAGGTTGTCCCAACACGCGTCATCTCACCAATGGCTGTCTTAAAATCCCCGTGCAATCCCAGTCCCACCGCAGCATCTATGGCAGCTCCCAATCCGGATGTTTCATAAACATGAGGCCTTGATGCAGGAAGACCGAAAATGTCAGCCGTTAGTTGCATGGCTGCCTCACTTTGTGAACCACCTCCAGCCACAACCAGTTTTTTAACGGGAACACCGCTTCTTTTTTCTATTCTTTCTTTTCCATCCCTTAACCCGTATGCAAGGCCCTCTAGAATGGCCCGGTAAATATGGGACCGTGTATGGATGTCTCCAAATCCAATAATGGCTCCTTTAGCCTCCGGAGTTCTTAGCCCTGGAGACCAGTAAGGTTGAAGGGTCAATCCCATGGAACCGGGTGGAACCTCATTGACCAGATCATCAAATAGTTTTTCCGGTTCTATTCCTTTTTGCTCCGCAATTTGTTGCTCCCTTAAAGCAAATTGTTTTTTGAACCAGTTGACCATCCAATACCCGCGATAGATCATAAATTCGGTACAGTATCGATTTGGTACCGGTGCGGGGAATGAAGGAATGATAGGGACCGGTTCGAAGTATTTCTTACTGATGGTATTGAATGTGGCAGTTGTTCCATAACTGAGGCATCCGACTTCCTGTTCCAGGCAACCTGCCCCCAGCACTTCGCAGGCTTTGTCCGTAGCCGCAGCTATCAAAGGTAGTCCTTTCGGGATTCCCGAAGCTTCAGCTGCTTCTTTGCTAATAGCGCCAAGAGTATCACCAGGAGGAACCAACTCTACCAGTTTGGACTTATCAATAGGTGAGACCTGCCATTTCCAATGCTTATCCCGGCACCATTTCAATCCTTTATTGTCAAACGGGAAATAGCCGACCTGTGAACCGATCGAATCACGATACTCTCCTGTCAACTTCAAAATATAATAACCGGAGAGAAACACAAATTTGTGTGTCTGTTCCCAGATTTCAGGCTGATTGGCATGTATCCAGTTTGCCTCTGCTTCCTTTTGAACATAACGAACCGTTCCACCCACCCTTGCCAGCTTAAACAATGCTCCCCATAAACCGCCAATAGGTTTGACTCCATCGGTACTTCTTTGATCCAGCCAATGAATAAAGGGACGAAGAGGTTTCCCGTTTTTATCGAGACAGATCACGCAATTACGTTGTGTTGTCAACGCCACACCTGCAATGGAATCTTTGGGAACAGAGGTCTTTTGCCATAATTGCTGACAAGCTTTACATAGATTCTCCCAAAAGTAATCTGCATGCTGCTCCGCCCATCCCGGCTTCTCCGAGAAATAGGGTTCGAGAATCACGCGAGATTTATCAACAAGATTGCCCTTTAAGTCAAACAGCAACGCCCGGACACTCTGAGTACCATTATCAATTGCTAAAATATGAGTTTTTGCGCCCGAATCCATTTCTTTCCCTCCTTTTCATTGCATATTGCGACCTGTTTTCCCCCAATACCTATTATACAACTCTTCCGAAACGCAATAGATTTTTCATTGCAACAGCAAGCTTGCATACACAAGAATACTAAAGTTATATCCATCATTACAGATAGTTATACTTATAGTTGCAATGAATCAAGTCAGACCGTTTGTTGACTTGCCCAACTGTTTCACACAATTCACTTAAAAACAACTTGTCATTTTGTGAACGATTGTCATAAAATGAATAACTGTATATTTATTCTATAAAAAAGGAAACAACATGGGTGTAAAGGAACGAAAAGCGAGGGAATTCAAACGACGTGAAGATGACATTCTGGAAACTTCTTATGATTTGTTATCAGGGATGGAACCGGGGCAAGTCACCATGGAGCAGATTGCAGAAAAAGCGGAAATTGGGCGGGGAACCATTTACAAGCATTTTAAGAGTAAAGATGAAATCTACGCAAAATTAATACTGAGAAGACGTGAAAAACTTTTGGACAGGCTTGAACAAATAGACAAAGAAGGCATTGAAAGAATCCCTCGTCTCCTGCGCTCCTATATGGAATATTGTTTGAAGGACCGAAAGGAATATGCAGTCCACAAACGTTGCGACAACCACTGTATCCGCGAGAACTTGAGCCCGGAAATTGTGGCTGACCTTCGGCTTCAGCAAAAAAGAAAAATCGATTTAATCGGTCAGATACTGGTAAAAGCCTTGGGTCGGGAAGTAACACAATCGGAAGATCTCATTTACTACATCTGTTCGGTTTGGGGGATGCAAAAGGGAGCAATCGACGCCTACCTGGAAAACAAATACGAAGGAGCCGAATTGCAGGAAGATAAGTATTTTAAGATAGTCGAGGAGACATTTTTCTCAGGTTTGCCGATGACACTCCGTCATAAGGCATAAAACAATTGTTTGCAGACTTCACCAGGTTAAACACCATTACAAAACAACTTATTTACCGGATAAAATCCATGAAAAACACCGAACAAGAGTTTATGCCGGAATGGTATGAAGAAGCACCGACACCTGAAAGCTACCGTTCCATTTTCAAATGGGGTGATCCCCTGGCGTTTAAACATCCTAATGCCCGTCTATTCGCCATGTTAAAGGAGCAGTTCGAATTAACGAACGATGATTTTCTGGAGCGGAAAAAGGAGGGTCATGAAGTTGTATACACCAATCAAGCTCCTAATATCCAATCCCGGCATATCGACAGTATTGAAAACATTGTCGGTAAAGACAACATGGAAACCAGCGATTACGCACGAGTCAGGTTTTCCAACGGCAAAACCGCGGAAGAATCAATCCGGCTTCGGGAGGGCATTAACGGTCCACTCGCGGATCTGGTTGTCCATCCCAGGAACAAGGATGAGGTAGCGAAAATTGTTGCCTTGTGCCATGAGGAGAAAATTCCGATTTATGTTTATGGGGGAGGTTCTTCTGTTAACCTGGGGTTTCAACCGGTTAAAGGCGGCATCACCCTTGTCATGCAGACACATATGAACAAGATGCTTGAGGTCAATGAAATCAATCAAACGGCTCGTGTTCAACCAGGTATGATGGGGCCGGATTATGAAAGCAGCCTGAACAGGTCTCCTGAACTGTTTCAAACCAAAAAGCGGTTTACCGGCGGTCACTTTCCACAATCCTTTGAATACTCTTCTGTAGGAGGGTGGGTGGTAACTTTGGGATCAGGCCAACAATCGACCTACTACGGCGATGCATATGATCTGGTGATAAGCCAGGAATACGTCACTCCAAAAGGACATTTTGTCACCCTGGATTACCCGGCAACAGCCAACGGCCCTAAAGTTGCCGATATTATGAAAGGAAGTGAAGGTTGTTACGGCATACTGGTAGAAGTCACGATGAAAATCTTCCGCTTTCAGCCCGAAAACCAACAACCGTTTGCTTTTATTTTTCCGGACTGGCAGGCAGCGGTAGAGGCGAGCAGAGAGATTTGCCAGGGTGAGTTTGGATTGCCTTCCGTGTTCAGGATATCTGATGCCGAAGAAACCGAAGTCGGACTCAAGTTGTATGGAATAGAAGGGACGGTTCTCGATAAGCTTATTCAAATTCGAGGCTTCAAACCAATGAAGCGCTGTCTGTGTATAGGACACACCGAAGGTGAGAAACAATTTTCAATTCATGTGAAAAAGCAGATCAAAAAAATCTCAAAAAAGTACGGCGGTATGTATTTGACCGGTTATCCCGTAAAAAACTGGAAACACGGGCGCTTCCAAGATCCATATATGAGGGAAGATTTGCAGGATTTTGGAATAGTCACCGATACCCTGGAAACCTCTGTCCGCTGGGACAACCTGCATGAGGTTCATCAGGGTGTGAGAAAGTATATCAAAGCCAGACCAAAAACCATTTGTATGACCCATGCCTCTCATTTTTACCCCCAAGGGACCAATTTGTATTTTATTTTTATTTCCAAGTTTAATGATCTTGAAGAATACAAAGCCTTTCAGGAAGGTGTTATCGATCATATCCAGTCTTGCGGCGGCTCTTTAAGTCATCACCATGGTGTCGGAAAAATGATAGGCCCCAGGATGGAAAGTCATATCGGCAAGGTACAGCTTGATATTCTCAGGGCAATCAAAAAACATCTTGATCCTGCCAACATCATGAATCCGGGCAACCTGGGTTTGGATTCAATTGAGAAAGAGTAAGGAGAACCAATGAATGTTATGCAGTCCAGGGAAATTGCTTTGGGTGAACTGGAAAATAAAACATGGGATGTGGTGATAATCGGAGGTGGCATCACCGGTGCCGGTATATTAAGGGAATCTGTGCGTCGAGGATTAAACGCGGTGCTAGTGGAACAGGAAGATTTTTCCTGGGGAACATCCAGTCGTTCTACCAAAATGGTGCACGGCGGGATGCGATATCTCAAACAGGGAAATATCGGTCTGACGCGCGAATCCGTCATCGAGAGGGAGAATCTGATTCGGGAAATTCCAGGCCTGGTTGAGGATCGTACGTTCATCATGCCTTATTATAAAGGCAATGTGCTGCAGAGGTTAATGCTGCAAACGGGTTTGGTTGTTTACAACCTGTT
>JAKSDL010000171.1 GCA_022360105.1 Pseudomonadota bacterium | reverse complement strand
TTCATTTTAATAATCAATAATCAAATGATAATTGCGAGTGGCTAATCATGCTGGATAAATCCCCCGGTGGTTTATCCAAAATCAAATAACAGCTCTTCCAATTCGATCTATAGAATTGACTGCGAACCATTTATAATCAGAAATTTAAATATCCTGAACAATATGCTAGGGTTTTGAGAATGCTTTCTATTGTAAGTGGTGCAAAAGGTAACAGGGGGTTTCCGGGTAATAACCTGGTATTGAGTTTAATGAATAGCAAGGGGTTCAATGAAGCGTATAGTCAGTTTTTTAATCGGCGTTATAATCTGCTTACAGGGGAGTTTGCTGTTATCCGCCCCTTTGGCAAAAAACGGAATTCTGGATCTTTCAGAAGCAGAATTGAATAAGGGAGAACTGGTTAAACTTGACGGTGAATGGGAGTTTTATTGGAACAAACTATACACACCGGAGACATTCAGGACCTCCGGGGTTGAGCCTGCTCCACTGTATTTCGCTATTCCTGCCTGCTGGAACGAAGGATATCTCATTGATGGTCAGGAACTGGATGGAGTCGGTTACGCAACATTTCGACTGCGAATCAGGGGACTTTCGGAAAATAAACTGGCTGCGTTTCAGGTTCCGTTAATGAATACAAGTTACCGACTTTGGGCCAATGGCAATCTAATTTCAACAAATGGAGTGGTCGGGGCAAGTAAAGTAGAGGTAATCCCGCAATACCTTCCTAAAACCGTTGTAACGGACGTTGCAGACAATGAAATCGAACTTGTCTTGCAAATTTCCAATTTTCATCATTACAACGGCGGTATCTGGCAGAGCATAAAAATTGGATATGTTGACGATGTGCTGAATGACAGTCGAATGAAAACTGCCTTTGATCTGTTTACGATCGGGGCCATTCTGATTATGGCGCTTTATCATTTTGGTTTGTATGCCCTGAGAAGAAAGGAAGTGTCGCCCTTGTTCTTTGGTTTGTTTTGTCTGGTGGTGGCTTTCAGGATTTCAATCATCGGATCCGGTATTTTCGCAGAGTTGTTTCCGGGCTTTTCCTGGGAGTTGATGATAAAATTAAACTATTTTACCTTGTTTTTTGGACTGGCTTACTATTGTGCTTTCATTCAAAGCCTGTATCCCCTTGAGTTTTCCAGAAAGGTCCTGAATTTCATCGTGGTAATTACAGTTGGATACGTCCTCTTTACTGTGCTGACGCCAGCCACAGTATTCCCGGCCTACCTCACCTACTACCAGCTACTCATGGTAGCTTCCAGCGTTTACACGATGTATGCCCTGGTACTTGCAATAATTCGAGGAAGGGAAGGAGCCGGGGGTATTTTGGGAGGCTGCGCAATCATCATTATTACCCTGGTAAATGACATTCTTTATAATCAGGAAATTATCTATACCGGCGAATTTGTAGGAATTGGTTTGCTTTGCATGATATTTTTCCAATCCTATGTGCTTTCCTCCAAGTTTTCCAAAGCATTTGATATGGTTGAAGAACTTTCCATACATTTGGATCATTTGGTTAAAGAAAGGACGGCAGCCATCAAGGATCTGCTTGATAACACGGGTCAAGGTTTTTTCTCTTTTACTGAGGATTTCACTATTCAGGAATATACATCCAAAGCGACTGTTGACTTTTTCGGGAAACCGATCGAAAGCATCAATGCCCTGGATTTGATGTTTCCCGGAAGTCAGAAAGAAATGAAGGAGATATTCAATATTGTTTTCGACCAGAATGGAAACCTGGATTTAGTGGAGGAGATCCTGCCTGCGGAAATGAAGCAGGATGGCTCAACATTTCAGATTGACTATCATTGGATCGAGGCACGCGAAAACTCACCAGGTCGTATCATGATCGTCATGACCGACATCACCATCGAACGGAAGCTTGAATTAAAACTGAAAGCCGACGAAACCCGCAATCAGATGATCGTTAAAATTGCTGTGGATCGCAGTGGATTTGTTGATTTCATAAATGAGGTTAACCGCTGCCTTGAATGTGTTGAAGAGCTGCTGGATGAGTCGGACTCCGATTTTAAGGCAAACGAGCTGTTTCGATACTACCATACGATCAAAGGCGGCATGGCCAGTTATTTCTTTGAAGATGTAGCCAACAAAGCCCACAAAATAGAGAATCTTCTCGATTCGATCAGAACCACCGGAAGTGCGCCCACGGATGATATTTTGCAAACCATAAAAACGGAAACATCAACGTTAAAAGAGATGCTGGAGTCATCCCTGAAAGAGCTGGATGATATCATTCCCAAACAATTGATCAAGGCCGGAATCCAGTCTTATTACACAGTATCAGAACAAAAGATGACCGCCCTGGAACAGGCTTTGGATAGTCAGGTCAGGCAGGACCCTGTTTTGGCAGATGTGGTCAGAAGTCTCAGAAGGCAGCCCATTCGCAATATCATGAAAAAACTGGCTTCCGATGCCGAAAACCTTACCGTCAAACTGGGTAAAAAAGTCAAAATCCAACTGGAAGGGGAAGAAACCGAAATTGTTCATGATACCTTTAAATCGATATTTGCCTCGTTGATTCATCTGGTGCGTAATTGTGTGGATCATGGAATCGAAGATCCGGATACCAGGGCTTCCCTCGATAAGCCCGAGGAAGGTAATCTGTTGATCAAAACGAAGGCCGACAAAGAGCAGTTGATGATTCAGATCTCTGATGACGGGGCAGGAATCGACCCCGAAAAAGTCAAAAACAAGGCCCTTGAAAAAGGGCTTATTGACAAAACCAAGATAAGCGAAATGAGTCGGGACGACATTGTGAAACTAATTTTTCATCCGGGTTTTTCTACCAATGAAGTTGTGACAGATCTTTCCGGTAGAGGGGTTGGAATGGATGCGGTTGCCAAAGAGGTTCTGGAATCGGGCGGGAGCATCAATATTCAAACAGATCCTGGTAATGGTACTCAATTTCTGATCAAGGTTCCATTAAACCCGGAATCAATTAAACTAGCGACTGGAGCTGTATGACAAAACTTAACAAATCACTTTGGGTCTGCTTTTCCATATTTGCCCTGGCTTTTATGTTTACGTTGTATTTAAGGCCGTACCCCCTGCATTTCCTGGTTAAATCGATTCCTATTTTTTGTCTGGCTGTATTTGCCTTGGTAAATGTTGAAGGGAAAAAGGGAAAATTGCTTGGTCTTGGTTTTTTATTCTCGGCTATTGGCGACATACTATTGGAATTACCATTCAAAGCTTCTTTTGGATTAGGGCTTTGCTCCTTTCTGATTGCTCATCTGTTTTACATTTCTGTCTTCCTGCGCAGGTTGACTCTAACCAAAATAAGGGGAACCGCAATCGGATCGATGTTGCTTTACAGCGCCGTCATCGCAACCATCTTTACAATCCATCTGGAAACCATGCTGCTGATCCCGATCCTGGTTTACCTGACTGTAATTCTGTTTATGGGTATCAGCGCATCCCTGGGTAAGGAAAACAACCCAATGCTTACCATCGGTGCCTGTCTGTTTATGATTTCCGATTCCATTATTGCCATCAACAGTTTTCTTTCACCGGTGTTTCTCCACAGTGTTTGGGTGATGTCTACTTATTACCTGGCCCAGGTACTTATTGCCATTGGTGTTACAAGACCATTGCGGGAACTGAATTCCGAGATCTGACACAAGGCTGGATAAGGGGTTAGCGGTTTTTCGTTCAGGAACTGGCCAGGGAAAACTCGTTACCCATCAACGGATTGATCCATTTTTTTAATCGCACGCCAGACGCCCTCCATAACATTATTCATCCCAGCACCGCTTTCACTTTGTGCTCCAATAAACCAGAGATTTTTAAACGGGGTCTGGTGCGGTAAGCCTTTTTTACCCATCACGGGGGCCACTCCGCCAAAGGCATGATGCTTAAGATGAGTTCTGTTCTTGAAATCGTCCGGTGTAACAATCAGCTTGACCACGGTGTTCTTGTTAAGGCCAGGAATATATTTTTCAGCTTCGGCAATCAGCTTGTCTGACATCTCCTCTTTTCGATCTTCCCAGCTTCCTTCATCCAGGTTATTGGGGGCAATAGTATAGATGGTAACAGCGTGGTGTCCGTCCGGCGCCATTTCCGGGGTATGTTTCGAAGGAATGTAGATGACAAATCCGTGTTTGCCTTCGTGGTATATTCCGCTTTTAACTTCATCAATACTGCCTTCAATATCATAAGTATTATAATAGTAGGTTGTGGCGGCTTTTTGATGGACACCCGGATCGTATTTCACCCCCAGGTGTACCATAAAGACCGACTCCATCAACGGTAACTCTTCAACGTGATTTTGCAGCGAATCAGGTATATCGGCTCCATCCAGCAGGTCAACAAACTCCCTGGCACCTCCGCTCACAAATACCTGATCTGCAAAAAACAGATCGCCACTTGAAAGTTGCACACCGATAGCTTTTTCATTTTCTACCAGTATTTTTTGCACAACTGCATCTGTTGTGATCTTCCCCTGTTTGCTTGTTACCTTGTCAGCCATTTGCTCAATGATGGATCCAACACCACCTTTTACATAGGTATATCCCGGTTGAAAACCGGTCTTTGAAAGTTGCAAAGGGGTTCTTAAATCAAAAGCAGGCTCCGGATTAACAGCAAAAATGCCCAGTCCCTGAAACTCACTGGGGCGAACAACAAAATCCGCCAGAATAGAAAGAAAAGCCGCTTGAAGCTTATGCGATTTAAAATAACGATCGGAAAGTTTCCGGGCATCCCACTTTAAAACAGGTAAAAACGGAAGCAGCTTCAGATACAGTTTCAACTTGAGAAGTGCTGCAGGCAGCCCGGATGATCTTTCTGATCTTCGAGCCAGGGTCATCAATTCCATAAATCTCACGTAGTCCCGGTAATAGCGATTTAATCCACTGGTATCAGCGGGAAAAAGGTCTTTGAAATGCTGCATTCTCCACAAGGGACCGTCGTAGGTTTCTTTTTTCTCAATTTTATAACCGGGGAAGGAATAGACCCTGTCTGAACGGATCAGGTCGATCTTATCGGTCAACGCGATATCAGCAAGAACATTGCCGGCCTGCTCGCCTTTGGAAAAGCCTTCAATTAGAAGCTGACCCTGGTTCCAGGTAAAACCGTCCCGGGAAATACTTCCCGTTACACCGCCAATTGCCGGGTACTGCTCAAATACTGCCACTTCATAATTCCGATCAACAAGATAACATGCCGCCGTTAAACCTGAAATTCCCGAACCAACAACAATCGCTTTCATTCCGCTCTCCTGGAGAAATTTAGTTTTAAGCTTTTTTAATCGTTATCGGAAACAAAAGGTAGGATCAAGTGGCAAATAGCGGTTTTCGTTTCTTAAAAAGTCTATAAGTATGCAACCGGCGTGTGAACCGTTGGAGATTCGGTACCGGAAACCTGAAGAGATAACAAGATCAGCGTACAAACATGAAATTCATGCGGGCAGCCGGTGTGCAGGCGGCAAGCGATGCATTGCAGTAGGTCCCTACATGAGTTTTTCCGCCATAGGTCTGAGTCGTTCCATCCTTGCCTTTAAACCCCCATTGGACTTTAGGATTGGAATGGCCTTCCACACTGCCTGATGTGGCTACTCCGGAACTGTAAACGGCGCCTTCCCTGTCCCCGTTGGTAAACATGGCCCGACCTTCGCCGCCGTTTATTGATTGATGACTTTTTCTTGCCGAACCGGTCGTCTGGCTATTCACCATGATTGAAAAATCATCTTCATACCAACGGTTTAGATCTGTTTCAGACCAGGAGACAGCACTTCCCTGTACCCCTTCACCGGCGTTGGAATCCATACTGGGATCAAATACGGCATCCGGGAACATTCTTACGAAAAGATTGATATCATTGAAATAGGTATACGTGTAGTTGGAGTCATTGCTTGCTGTTGTTACATGCATAAAATGCGTGGCACCGCTTTTTATAAACGGACGAATATCCAGTGAGGCGGCAAGATTGGTTGTCGCCTCTATCGTTGTCATATCATCGGGATTAATGATTGCTCGACCGGCACCGAAAGGCAGGGAAAAATCTGTCGATGTTGCCAGATCCCGGTCATATCTCACCACCAATGTCCAGCCACCGCCCTGGGTAGTCATGTCGCAATAGGCATGATAAGGTGCTTCGCCCTCATCGCCATCCGGATCGATTTCATACATTCCGTCGGTTACTGAGGGATCTTCCAATTTCAAAGTCAGACAGGTGATTGGGTTAGACGGAGGGGTAAACCCGGATGTGGGATCTTCCAGATTGGTCCCATAAAGTACTGTTTCATCGTTTCTCATGGAGGCCACATAGCCGCTTGGTTGATACCACCCTGCCATGGGAACTGTTGAATACATTCTGGTACCGGCGGGAAGATTCTCAAATCTGGCTTTGTAAGGACTGCCAGGCAAACTGCCTGATTTGTTCAATGTCCCAATCGTTATCACATCATCACTGGCATCAAGAATCTTGATCACACCCGGTTTTGTGCCGGCAAAAGCTACGTAATCCGCATCCGCATTTAAAGCGTAGGTTTTTTTCATTTTGCTGACGGGCAGAAATACAGAGGCAGAATACCCATCCAAATCCGCATAGCTGGCACCACTGATTTTTTTATCGGCTGTAATGAGCAGGCTGTCACTTTTATACAATACCGCGCTGGCTCCTTCCGGATTGATCCGAATCGAATCTGCTTTGTTCAGGCTTGATGAGTCGGATACATCATTGGAATGAATCGCTGTATAGTTGGTTCCGGCGAAGAACGAGGTTAACCTCATCGATCGCGACGGAAAACCAATTATTTTCTTGGAGCTGGGAAGCAAAGGTTTGGGGTCCACATATGATCCACTACCTGATGAATAGTGATAAAGCAGGACCATGCCAGTCGATGAAACCTGGTAGCTGCCATACCTGTTCCATTCCAGAAAGTCACCTACACCTTCTGTTAAAGTGGTTGTAGCCAACACAGTATTTCCTGATTTTACGGTAATAATGCCGCTTTCAATAGGGAAGATTTCCAAGCGTTGTGCATTGTATCGTGTAGCATTAAAACTAAACGATCTACTTGCCCAACTGGCCGGAATCCAAACCATGTTTGCAGCTCTTCTTCCAGCATTATCCGGACCCAACCTTCCGGAAGTGAAAATAGGTTTGTCCGCATCGATGATATCATACTGTGTAGAGGCAAAAACATAGGTTTGCCCCTTGTTCAGGGTGACCAGATCTGCGCCGTTCAAGGTTATCCTGGTATTATCTTCGAAGGCAACCACACTTGAAGAATCCGCCCCGCCGACATTCATTGCCGTATGTTCACTGAATATCGGATTATTTGGTTTGGTTTCAGCCTGGACCACGTTCGACCATGCGGACAGTTTGCTGGCATCATAAACCAGTGCCACGCGAAATTCATAGCTAGTCGCCTGAATCAGTCCCGTTATCCAGGTGGTTGCAGTTGTCGACAGCCCATCGTTAAACAGCAACCAAACACCGGTTCCCTTGATGCGGTAATTAATTAAGTAGTCGTTAATTGTATACCCACCCGGATCTTCCAGGGACCAGACAAGTTCCGCTTTGTCATCAAGGGTTTGAACCAGTGACAGGTCCGATACGGTTGGAGTCAGGGTTTCCTTTGAAATATAGCTGACGGCGAATGCACCCGCATCACCGGATACATCTCCATGTCTGGCGCTAACCGCAATCTCGTTTTCATCTTCCAACAGGGAGACGTCGATGGAGGTTACCATCCAGGTTCCTGCCCGGCATGTTTCGATATGATTGATACTACCGATGTCGATATCTACTGTTTCATCCGTTTCACTGCAAGCGCCGCTGACAGTATAAGAAAACTGATTTGATATATTGATGTCAGGAGCTGCGCCAATGGATACCGTCGGGAGGTTCAGATCTTTTACTACAGTTGTTACTGCGGGGATTGCAAACTCATCCAATGAATTTTGGTGATTGGCGGTAATATTTACGGAAACACTATCCGGAATGCCGGAAACATCAATATGTCCCGTTGACCAATAACCCGAAGCACAATTAGGTGTCAGGATTAAAGCATCGATACTGACCGTAACAATTTGATTATTCTCACTACAGGTGCCTTCTACCAAGTAATCCGTCACATTGGCGTTGGTGATAGGACTGGCAGGCAAAATGGAAACTACGGGTGTGGTAGTATTTTTTAGTACCGTGGTTTGGGCCATTGCTGTTGAAGTACCCGAATAATCCGAATGATCTGCTTTGATCATGAGTTCTTCACTATCAGGCAACGATGAAACATCCTTATTTGTTGTAATCCAGGCATTCCCGGCACAAGTGGCAGTAAACTCAATATCCCCGATTGAACCGTCGATCGATTGACCATTTTCACTGCAAGTACCAACTATAAAATAACTCTCTGTATTTGCTGACGTTATGTCGAACGCATTGGCAATGGTAACATGTGCTTCAGAAACATCTTTCAAATCAGAATCATCCGGTTCAGTCACTGCATCGCCGGAAGAACCACCGGACGAACCACCACCGCCACCGCAGCTTGCCAAAATGGCAGACATGATCATTATTGCTATCAGCAGTAGGGTGTTTAGACGTTGCATGATGTTCTTCATTTCAATTATAACTGGGCAAATACAATCTTCTTTTAGCTAAATATAAAGCCAGTCCTATGCCAAACAAAACTCTTATACAACATACTGGA
This sequence comes from Pseudomonadota bacterium, assembly GCA_022360105.1. Next base: position 2,936 of record JAKSDL010000171.1, on the reverse strand, counting down.
ATTACTAACTAAAATTATCCAGCTTTGATCAAAAGGGTGTGACAAATGTCACGGCAAATCATTGAAAAACAGCATCAGTGGTTATCCCCAGAGAGCGCAGGGCTAATTGACATAAGTCAATTGTTGACTTTTGTCACTGAGGTTTAATTGCCTACACGGCAGATTATTAAGCGTTTGCAGTATTTTTTGCAGCAGACATCAAATAGATGTCATTCTTTTTATGCATCCCGAATCGGATCGACATTTTTTTTGCTAAATGATATCGTGAATCCGTACTGAAAGACCTGCCCCATGCCGGCGAAGGGGGAAATACCTGTCGAATTCGGAATTAATGAGCAAAGCAAAATTATAAACTTTATTAACCTATCTATGTCCGACACAGAAACCACAGAAGAAAAAACTGACAAAAAGCAACCAGAAAAACAGACTCCGGAGCAGGCTGCCAGTCCGCTTGAAGAAAAACTGGTTGAAGATACAAAAATAGCTTCGGAATTACCCATTCCGGATAAAAATGAATATTGGGTCATTACTGTCGCCGGCAAAAGCCAAAAGAAAAAGCGCAAACTTCTACCATTTCTCAAAGGAAAGGAACTGACAGAGGAAGATATCAGCCAACTCCGGGATAGTGTAGACAAGGCACCAGGTAGGGCAAAAGCACAATTGCAGGAAGTTATAAAAGACAATCCGGAAAATGCCGACCTGATGATTCTGTTTGCTTTATGTTCCTACCGAAATGTATTGAATTCATCCAATCGGAAAGGTGCCCTGGAAGGATTAAAAAAAGCCTGCAAAGACGCTGCGATTGCCTTGCAGAAAGACGGAATCAGCCTTTACAATTGTGAAAAGTTTTTTGATATCTATTTTGAATATTTAGGTCGATTGAAACGGTTTCAAGTTGCCACCTACAACAAACTCGGTGAGACAGTTCGCCAACAGGAATTGAAAAAACAATTGGAAGCCTCCATCAAGATGTGCGACAAATTGATCGACGAAAAAACCAGGATTTCCAAGGTGTTCAATCAAATCAAGGGAAGATTTAAGTCTTCCAGTTATAATCTGCCCTGGGAGTTCGCCGATATTAAGCTTGCAGGAGCCAAAGTCGAGCAGGGTGAATACAGGCATCAATGCGGACCTGCTGAGTCTCGACAACTGGTTGTTTACATTCTGGCAATACTCGATGTATTTGCTCGTATTCCAATTTTGACTTCTCTTGTAGACACAATTTTGCAGCAGATTCCCGAAGGATCCCCCGACCTTTATCTCAGAAAGGCCTCTGTGCAGGCAACCCGCGCCTTTACTAACTTTGAACTGATGGTAAGGGAAGGTGATACGGACAAGGTCCGGGCTTATGGAAGACAGATTTACAAAACCAGCAGTGAAAATCTGCAACAACTAGCCAATCAGCATGTCAAACAAAGCTTTGAAGCAGATCCCTATTTTAATCTCAGTCGGGTTACAATCATGACATTTGGGTTGTATAATGCGGAAGAGCAGAATGATATGCTGCGCACAGCGCTTAAAGCAATTAAAAGACTGCTAAAGCTGGATATGTCTAAAACCAGGGTATTTACCCAAACAGCGCTAAAAATGGAGTTCAAACTGACAAGCTTGATGGCGGAAACAGGGAAACCTGTTTCCGCCTAGTGTCGGGTCTGTTTTGCAAGGTCGCATTTGACCAGATTTATATGATCCTGAATAGCTCACACTGCATTTGGTAAGGCATCCATATGGCTGAAGAAAAATATAAAAGCAGAATATTAGTGGTTGACGACAACCAGGCCACGTTATTTTTATTTAGGAAAATCCTGGAAAAAAAATACACGCTGCATAGTGCGTTGGGAGGCCGGGAAGCCCTAAAAATACTACAAGAGCAGGAACCCCCGGATTTGATTCTTTCCGATATAATCATGCCGGAAATGAGTGGGTATGACTTGTTTCACGAGATAAAAAAAGATCCGCGAATTGCCTCGATTCCTATAATTTTTGTTACAGCCCTGGGAACAGAAGCTGATGAATTGAAAGGACTTGAAACAGGCGCTGTCGACTATATAGTCAAGCCGATAGAGCACGATGTTTTAACTGCCCGCATCAACAATATTCTGGAATTGTATCAGTACAACCGCGATAACAGGGAACAATTGCCCGAAACGCCGGTGGAAGTATTTCCGGAAGAGTCTATTGAATTGCCGACGTCTGACGTGAAAATCGTGGATTCCAAACAAACACAACTGCTGGTTGCGGTGAACCCCGATTATGACAAGGAAAAGCACGATCTAATAGAGCAAGAGTTATCCGATGACTATGAACTCGTGCAATTCAAACTGGAAACAGAAGCACATCAATTCTGCATCAAGGAAAAAGCTCCGGACCTCATTCTACTGGATGTTGACCATTCCGAGCAGGATCGTTTTGAAATCATAAAATTGTTTAAAAATGACGAACATACCAGGTCAATACCAGTAATGTTGTTGACATCAATCGATAGTATCGATGATGAAACAACAGCTTTTCAAGCAGGTTGCGCCGATTATCTTTCCAAACCGATCATCCCCCCCATACTTAAAGCCCGAATCCGTATTCACATAGAGTTGAAAAGACACCGTCAACTGTTCAAGGAACAACTGGAAGCCTTTATGGATGAATAGGGTTTCCTTTGTTTGAAAACACCAACATGTGGAAAGGTTCCGAACAACAAGAAACCAAGTCTCCTTACTGCAGCCACGACATCAAAAAAGGCCATCAACACTATCAAAACACATAGTTCCGGCCCTCATAAAGCCTCCTTAATCTTAAAATCAGATATATTGTCTAAATGCTGCTTCAGTTCGCCAGCTGCGAGTAACCAGTTAATGTCGTTAACTTAAGGGGACTGTGATTGGTTGTCATCCTGGCCAACTTTTCTTAAGTTAATGACATTAAGTAACCATTTATTAGCA
>JAKSDL010000429.1 GCA_022360105.1 Pseudomonadota bacterium | reverse complement strand
TTTCACTTTCTACCCAGATCTTACCGCCGTGTTTATCTACCATCTCTTTACAGAGTATTAATCCCAAACCGGTGCCTTTTTCTTCTTCTGTGCCTGGTGTGGAATGGTTGACATCCAGTCTGAAAAGTTTGTTTTGGTCTTCTTCACTCAAACCAATTCCGTTATCGGATACCGATATTACGGTTGACTTGTCATTCCTGCCAGCTGCTACAGTGACTTTGCCAGCTTTTGGTGTGAACTTAATTGCATTGGAAACCAGGTTCCTCAGAATGGTGTTAAACATATTGGGGTCGGTATATACCGAAACGCTGTCTTCAATTCTTTTAACAAGATCGATGTTTTTGTTTTCAGCTGAAACGGTCAGCACTTCCAGGGTCATGTCTACCAATTGATCGACAGGAAAAACATTCGGAGAGAACTGGGTTTTTCCCATCTGAATGCGAGACCAGCTTAGCAGGTTTTCCAAGAGTTTAAACAAATTATCAGCCACATCACCAAGCTCGGTGATTAATTCTGCTATTTCTTCTCTTGAATAAGCATCAAGTCTTTTTACCAGGAAGGTGTTTAAATTCAAGAATGCCTGGAAGGGGCTTTTCAGGTCGTGCGCAATAATCGAAAAAAACTTGTCCTTGGTGGCATTTAATTGTTTTAGTTCATCATTGTATTTGATTATCGACTCGCGGGACTCTTTAAGTTGCTCCTGGGTTTTGTCACTGATTTTGACGATTCTGGAAAACTGCTTGAACAATTTGGCGTAATGATCTGACAATTGCACGAATTCGGAGTATAACGGATTGTCATCACTTTTGTATTTTTCTGCTATTGTTTTACTACGGGCGATGATTTCTTTTTCTTTGTCAAATAGAGAGTGATTTTTCATTTGGAGTTCGCTTTTTCTGGAACCTTAATATTCTTGTGGAATCAAGTTAAATGAAGGAACGTATGGAAAAAAATGTCTGTTTCTTATCAATATGAATGAATTCATATTGAATCGGTTCACTTGCTTTGCGGGCAAGATCTATCAACCCAAGCCCGGCAGCATTTCCTTCTTCCAACCTCCCCTCTTTCCGTTGTTTGTGGTAAAGCTTTTTTAATTCTTCCTTGCTAAGATTCTGAATTCGCTTCAAATGTTTTTTTAGCATCGATTCATCTGCTTTTTTGATCTTATTTCCACCCAATACAAAGTATTTATTTTCTGTATAGCCAACAGCTATGGTACCAAACATCAATTTGTCCTTGTCGTCATTATTTACAGGTAAACGTTCTGCCGAATGCCGAATGATGTTTTGAGATTGTTCAACCAAAGCTGAGAAAACCTTTACAATCGTGGACGTATCGGCATCCGCCATTTCCATTTGTTTTTTGAGAATATCTCCCAGTTCCACCATCAAATCCTGAGATATTGGACCGTTGAAGCTTAAAAAGATGCCGTTTTCATCCAGGTTGTTTTTTAACTGTAGCAATTCATTCATGCTTAATTCTCTCTGACTTCGCAGTTGTCTTTAATTTGTTCGTCAGCCATTGCCTTTCAGTTCGTGTGCAATGCTTCTCGGAGTTGGTTTTTATCCTGTTTTACCCTAAACATTGGATTGGTTTTGAATTGTCTCAAAGTAAGAATTCCTTCGGCATCCTTGATTGTGTTGTTTTCACTTTTGAAAACATTGCTATCCTTGGCTCAAAACCAAAACCTGGTAGTTAAATTATTATTTTTAATGAGAAAAATGTGAATAGATCATCGAGCTGATCAAATCTGAATTCTAAAGGTGACAACGACTTACGTGCGATATCTATTAAACCCAATCCAGCTCCTTTGCTGTCTTTCTCGGGTTCTTTCTTCCTTTGGGCTCGATATTCCTCTTTTAACTGCTCTTTTGTCATGGACTTAACTTTGTCGAGACGGGATTTTAGCCTTTCCACTTTGCTGTTTTCAACCAGATTTCCACTCAGAAGAAAGTAGTTGCCATTTTGCTTTCCGACTGAAATTATTCCGCAGCCATTGAAACATCTCACATGCTTGTTTGATTTGTCGGGTTCTTTTTCTGCTGAATAGTGGATGATATTCTGGTTTAGTTCTACTAATACCGAGAATGCCTTCTTTATAGTAGTTGCATCAGAACCTTCCAAAGCCATTTTGGTTTTCATCAAACCGCCCATTTCTACCATGAGATTCTGGGAAAGCGGTCCGCAAAGATTTAAAAAAACACCCCGTTGATCAAAATCCCGGTTGATCTTAAAAAGGCTGAACAGAGGACTGGTATCCATTTTAACTCGGTTTTTCAATAAGGTTTAACTTCAGAATTTCAAGGTCTTC
>JAKSDL010000699.1 GCA_022360105.1 Pseudomonadota bacterium | reverse complement strand
GACAGGTTGTCTGAAAAAGATACTTTAAAGGTTATTGCACAAAGTTCTGTACGTGCCAGTACTGCTGAAGAAATGAAGTATGCCTATGATACTACAGGCCAAAATAGTGATTTTGAAAAAATGAATTCTTATGAATTGCGTTGGGAAAGAAAACAAAATGCAAAACTATGGTTTGCTATTTCCGGTTTTCTTTCGAACCATAGCGTAGTGGCCTGGGACAATGCTTCCTCTTCAGTTAAGCCGTTGGGTGATATCGATATTTGCGGTATCGAGTTTGAAGCGATTCATAAAACAGACAAAACTAAAGTTACTTTTTCTCACGGTTATACCAAGCTGTTAAATTTCAAACTTAACGACAGTGACACCCAATCCTTTATCTCTTCCGAACCTTATGGCGAAGGGGACGACCTTGCCAGCTGGCACAATCATGTGACAAAACTGGTTACTGATTACAGGTTGAATTCCAAGGTGCTGTTAAATAGTTCTCTAAATGCGTACTGGGGTTTGCCCGGTGGTCAGGACTTTGCCAACCATAGACAGACAATCAACCCGGATGGCTATGTTTCCGGTTTTGACAAACCTTTCCAACCGAGTGTGTACCTGAACTTTGGACTTATATATGACCATACCGAAAATGTCAGGTTTGATGCAAGGTTACATGATGTTCTAGGTGTTTTTGATGAAGATCTAAACAAACGCAATAAGATGGCTTCAAATTCCAAACATGAAACCAGTGGGTACAGGATTATCTCCCCGGCACTATCATTCTCTCTAAAGGTAAGGTTCTAGAGCAATTAAATTTTTAGTTTTTAATTCACCTCCTTCTGCCGTTCGTCGTTACGCAAAGGCTTTTTCGGTTATAAAGTTAACAATTAGCGTAAAAACGCCATTTACTTAAATCTTTTACATGAATTTTAATCGATTTTATTATACCTGAAATTCACCTGAGTTAAGTTGTCTCTGACAACTGTATTTCGATATTGATGATAAGAGTTGTGAATTTCCCACCTCTGTATTATAATATTCCGCATGCTGAAATATGTTGCCAAAAGACTCTTGTTTTTCCCTGTACTGCTCTGGGCTATCTATACCATCACATTTTTGATGGTAGTAACGGTCCCGGGTAACCCCTTTCAGTCCGGCGAACGCAGTCCCGATGAAGCTGCATCGCGCGCTATCATGGCACGGTATAAAGCCGATGACAACGCAACCTTCTATTTTAGTTATATTTCCGGGCTTTTCCAGCCAATAAAAGCGATTAAAGGCGAAGGGCCGCTAATCGATCTTGGTCCGTCCTGGCAATATCGTGATTGGACCTGCAATCAGATTATCTCATCATCGCTTCCGGTTTCGGTGTGTCTGGGGCTGGTGGCAATGCTGATAGCGTGCCTGGTGGGCATACCAACTGGCGTTGTCAGTGCTGTGAAAAGGGGCAGTCTAATCGATTATGCTACCCTTGGTATTTCGCTGATTGGTATTTCGCTTCCATCCTTTGTTGT